>CALFIE010000019.1 GCA_937876095.1 uncultured Flavobacteriales bacterium
TTAATAATGATGAGCTTTTTCAAGCTTTTTTTGCACCATTTTTTACCACATAGTCTCTTTTTTTTTTAACCTCAAAACTTCCGCAAACTAAGTCTGACTGTGCGTGGATAATTACTTTATATCATAAAATTCTTGCAAAATTTTTTGGGCACCTTTTCCGCCTTCCACTCCCGCTTTTTTTTTGTTGGCTAAAAGTTGTTAGTAATTTAAACCACCACATCAAAAGTTAAAAATTTTGTTATCTGAAGTCAATTTCACCAATCGCCAACTCAAAAAAGAGCTCCGTTCAAGTCGGGGTGCAGATTTCGTCTTAGAATCACTATTTTTGCCAAAAATTTGCACAATGAATCTTTATTACGAATTTAATTTTAAAATAAATCCAGTACAGCCGTGGAGTGAAATTTTGATGGCAGAACTCATAGAAATTGGTTTTGATAGCTTCACCGAAGAACAAGACGGAATTTTAGCCTACCTGCAAAAAGAATTGTTAGACGAAAACGCACTGAAATCTCTATCAATTTTAGAAAATGAAGCAGTCAAAATTTCCTATGACTATGTAGAAATGCCCAATATCAATTGGAATGAAGAGTGGGAAAAAAACTTTTCGCCCATCAATGTAGAAGACAAAGTGCTTATTCGTGCAGAATTTCACGATTCCAATCCGAATATGCACGAAATTGTGATTCAGCCCAAAATGTCATTTGGTACGGGTCATCATCCAACTACACATCTCATGATTCAGCAAATGCTTGAAATGGATTTCCTTGGCAAAAAAGTCTTAGATATGGGTTGCGGAACATCAGTTTTGGCAATTTTTGCAAAGCAAAAAGGCGCAAAAGATGTCTTAGCGATTGATATAGATGAGTGGTCAGTAGAAAATTCCAAAGAAAATTCCCAAAGAAATGGAGTAGAACTACGCATAGAATTAGGAACCGCCGAAAATTTAGGAAAAGAGAAGTTTGATATTATTTTAGCTAATATCAACCGGAATATTTTGATTTCAGACATCCCAACTTACGCCAAAGACCTGGAAAACGGTGGAGAATTGCTGCTTTCTGGACTTTGCTTCTTCGATGTAGATGATATTTTAGAAGTTTGCTACGCTCAAAAATTGAAACTAAAAAACAAACAACAACGCGAAGAGTGGTGTAGTTTACTGTTGGTAAAATAATCCATTCAAAATATTATAAAAAACAAATCCGCTTCAGTTATGAAGCGGATTTGCTGTGATCCAGTCAGGATTCGAACCTGAGACCTACTGCTTAGAAGGCAGTTGCTCTATCCAGCTGAGCTACGAGACCATTATTTTTTATTTCAACTAAATACCGTTGAAAATTGTCGGGGTGGCAGGATTCGAACCTGCGACCTCCTGGTCCCAAACCAGGCGCGATGACCGGACTACGCTACGCCCCGAGTTACTGTTGCGGAGGGTAAGGGATTCGAACCCTTGCGACACTTTCGCGTCGACAGTTTAGCAAACTGCTCCGTTAACCACTCCGGCAACCCTCCTTTGCAATAAATTGTAAAGAACTTCTTTTCTGTAATTGCGAGTGCAAATATAGGATAGTTTTCATTATTTTCCAAAAATAATTCACCAAATTTTTTTGTATTTTTGAAGTCAAAATATTTAAAAATACTTGTTTTATGCGTAATTCGTTATATTTCATTGCTTTAAGTTTTATTTTGTTATCGTGCGCCTCCAATAAACCAGCACAGAAAGCTGGAATTAAACCAGCTAATTTGGTGAGAACAACTTCATCTACAGTGAAACCGCCAATAAAACACGATGTACAAGGTGACTATTATACCGTAAATATTGCAGATGGTTCCAAAAATGACAACACAGTTAGTTATGGTTCAATAGTTACTGCTAAACCTGAAAAATACAAAGTAGTACGTACTTTTTTTCCTGCTCTTGCACAAAATTTTAGACAGAAATACCTTATTTTTCATTACACAGCTTTAGACAATGATAAATCTGCAACTGTTTTGTCTCAAAAAGAGGTGAGTGCGCATTATTTGGTGAATGATAAAGATGATAAAGAAATTTATCAGTTGGTCGACGAAAACAAACGAGCTTACCACGCTGGTATTAGTGCTTGGAGAAACGACAAAAATTTGAACGACACTTCTATAGGAATCGAAATTGTGAATTTAGGATATACAGTAGATGCTTCTGGTAAGAAAATTTTCGCGCCATTTTCAGATGACCAAATCAAAAAAGTAGCAGCTTTGGCAAAAGATATTGTGAACAGATATATGATTCCACCTACGAATGTTTTGGCACATTCTGATATTGCCCCTTCTAGAAAACAAGATCCGGGTCCCAATTTTCCTTGGAAAAAATTATATGATCAATATCAAATTGGGATGTGGTATGATGAAGCTACCAAACAAAGTTTCCTAAGTGCAACCACTCCTGAAGTTTTATCAACTCAAATGACTGATATTAATTTCATCTTCAAAGTGCAAAATTTTTTGCATTCGTTTGGTTATGATTTGGCTCTATCTGGTTCTTGGGATGCTCCTACACAAAGAACGTTAGAAGCATTTCAGTGTCATTTCAGACCAGAGAAATATGATGGGGTTTTAGATGTTGAAACTTTAGCTATTTTACAAGCATTATTACAAAAATATTCTGCAAAATAAATAATCAATATTTTTCAATATAATCATAATAGTTTTTCTTACTTTTATTCAAATTTTTTCTAAATTAATATTGGTTTCAATGTAATAGTCCAAGTAAAAGAAAAATACTAAGATAAACCTAATAGACAGCTCAATATTACACATTAAAATTCAAAAAATAGTGAAATTTCTAATCATTATACCAGCTCATAATGAAGAAAAAAATATTTTTTTTTGTTTAGAATCCCTCACAATGCAGACATTTCAGGATTTTAGATGTGTAATTGTGAATGATGGTTCTACCGACAAAACTCAAGAAATTACTGAACAAATAAAGGTTCAAGATTCTAAGTTTAACCTAATTAATCTAGAAAAATCGGTTCATGAACCCGGTGCAAAAGTAGTTAGTACCTTCAACAAAGGTTTAGAAACCCAAAATCTAGAAGATTTCGATATCATTTGTAAATTTGATGCAGATATTATTTTTCCGCCCAATTATCTTGAAAAAGTGAATGACGTTTTCGAGAAAAATCCAAAAGCAGGAATGGTTTCTGGTTTGGTGCACATTTTTAAAAATAATGAATGGCAATTCGAAAACCTCTCTTCTAAAAATCACGTTCGTGGTCCCATAAAATCGTACCGGAAAGATTTATTTTTGAAAATGAACGGTTTAAAACCAGTACTTGGTTGGGACAATATAGATGTCATGCTTTGTAAAATGCATGGTTACGAAGTAATTACCCTGAAAAATCTATGGGTGAAACATTTGAGACCAACTGCCTACAAATACCAATCGCAAAAAGCCGAAAAATTAGGCGCATATTTTTATAATATTGGCTTGAGTTTTCCTTTGGCTGCCATTTCATCTTTAAAATCATCCTTTAAAAATAAATCGGTTTCAGAATTTTTCATAACGATAAGATCTTTTTTAAAACAAAAAAATCCACGAATTTTATCTGATAATGAAATTGCCTACATCCGAAATTTGCGATGGAATGAAATGTTTAAGAAATTAAAAAAATAAATATGAAAAATATCAAAATTGTTTTCTTGTTTTTTTTCGGATGGATTTCCGCACAACAAAACGTGGATCTCATCATTCATCATGCAAAAATTTATACCGTAAATCAACAATTTGATATTGCAGAATCTATGGCAATTTCCAACGGTAAAATTATTGCGATTGGCAAAAACGAGGAAATTTCAAAAAAATACCAGTCCAAAAATCAGCAAGATTACCAAGGTAAAACTATTTTGCCAGGTTTTATAGATTCGCATTGTCATTTCACAGGTTTTGCGACTGACAAATGGAAATGCGAATTGTGGGGCACCAAATCGTGGGATGAAATCGTTGCCAAAATTTCAGAATATGCCAAAAATTCGAAATTCGAATGGATTTATGGTAGAAGTTGGGATCAAAACGATTGGCAAATCAAAGAATTTCCCAACAAAGAAAAATTAGACCAATTGTTCCCAAATCGTCCTGTTTATCTGAAAAGAATTGATGGACACGCTGCTATTGCAAACCAAAAAGCATTGGATTTGGCAAAAATCACCATCAATACCAAAATTCTAGGTGGCGAAATAGAGGTAAAAAATGCTAAACTCACCGGAATTTTGGTAGATAATGCAATGAATTTGGTTGAAAAATTCATTCCAGAAATACCAGATAATCAAGCTATTAAATATTTTTCTGATTTGCAGAAAACCTGTTTTTCATACGGTTTAACTTCGGTTCATGATTGTGGAATTTCTGAACATACTTTGTCGCTTTTAGAGAAATCTCAAAAGCAGAAAGTCTTGAAAATGAATATTTTTGCTTTAATGGAAGACAATCCCAATTACTACGATAAATGGATTAAAAAAGGAAGATATAGCAATGATAAAATTACGATAGGTGGTTTCAAAGTTTACGGAGACGGCGCTCTCGGAAGCAGAGGTGCGTGTTTGTTGCAAGATTACCACGACAAACCAAATTGGCGTGGATTTCTGTTGAGTGATGAAAATCATTTTAAAAATTTGGCTAAAAAACTGATTAAAAGTAATTTGCAAATGTGTACTCACGCAATTGGTGATTCTGCAAACCGAACTGTTTTAAAAATTTATGCCGAAGTTTTGAAAGGAAAAAACGACCGAAGATGGAGAATAGAACATGCGCAAGTTGTGAATCCAGCTGATTTTCAATATTTTGGAAAATATAGTATTGTTCCTTCAGTTCAGCCAACACATGCAACTTCAGATATGTATTGGTTAGAAGACAGAGTAGGAAAGGAGCGTGCAAAATCGTCGTATGCATACCAAGAATTATTGCAACAAAACGGTTGGATTGCACTCGGAACCGATTTTCCAGTAGAAGAAATCAATCCGCTGAAAACATTTTATGCTGCAGTTGTTAGAAAAGATGCTCAACATTTTCCTGAAAATGGTTTCCAAAAAGAAAATGCATTAAGTAGAGAACAAACTTTGCGTGGAATGACAATTTGGGCAGCAAAATCTGCTTTTCAGGAAAACGAAAGAGGAAGTCTAGAAGTGGGGAAAGTTGCTGATTTTATGGTGCTGAATCAAAATCTAATGACGATAGAGGAAAATAAAATTCTCGAAACCCAATTTCTTGAAACGTGGATAGATGGTGAAAAAGTTTTTCAAAAACCTTAATCTTTAACTTAGAATCTTGAACCGAATCGCCTATATAGAAATCGATACACACGCAGAAATTGCACTCAATTTTATGGAATTGATGAACGATTCCAAAGAATTTTCGGTGGATTATTATTTTAGTTCAAAAATTTTGAAAACCCTTGGTTTACATGAAACTAAAAACATCAGAAAAGTAACTCCAGAAACAATCAATCATCAATTATCATTTATCAATTATGATTTAATCATTATAGGAACGGTTCATAGATATTTCAATGTTTTTGAGAAAATTACATCTAAATATCATTCTGCAATTATTTGTCATAACCTGAATTTTGTGCAAGTCAACAATTGGGATTTGCTGAAATCGGTTTTCAAAGAAGATATTGTATTTCGCTTGAAATTACTTCTGAAAGAAGGTTTATTATTAAAATCAAAAGTCTACCAAAATGCAAAAAATTGGTTGGTTTTAGATGAAAATTTATTGCCTTTTATTATTAAAAATAAAAGCAATCAAAATGTAAAAACTACCACTTTTTTGCCGATTTTCTATTCCAAATTTTCTGAAAAGTTACAAAATGAAATTTACACCATTGTAATTCCTGGTGCAGTTTCGCAGAAAAGGAGAGATTATATTTCTGTGATTGAGAATATAAAAAAGGTCCAAAATTTTCAAGAAAATAACACGAAAAAACAAGTCATTTTTCTTGGAAAAGCAGAAGGAAAAGAACTACAAATACTCCAAAATTTTGAATCTTCTATTCCCGAAAAAACAAAAAACCTGACTATAAAATACTTCACCAAAAAAGTTCCACAACCTATTTTTGATGAATATATGCAACAAGCAGATGTACTTTGGTGTCCTATTCAGACCAAAACCGATTTTTTTAGTATTCCAGAATATTATGGAATTACTAAAATGAGTGGAAATTTGGGTGACGCAATTAGATTTTCTAAAATTGCCATTTTCCCTAAAAAATATCCTTGCAATTATCCATTTATTTTCATTGAAAATGAAAATTTTCTATCAAATTTTAAATTATCAAATAATTATAATTTTAGTAAGTTTAATATTGCAGAAGTAAGAGATAAATTAAATAATAGCCTACTTAATTGTATTATAAAACAAGCATAGTTATACAAACTTGATTAATCTAAATAAGTGTTTTTTTAATTTTAAAATTGTAGTTTTGAAAAAAAACTGATTATGATCAATCAATCCACCTTCGATTTTTTGCAAAATTTATCTGAAAATAACAACAGAGATTGGTTTGCAGAGAACAAAACTACTTACCAAAAAGCGCAAGAAAACATACTGCAATTCGTAGAACAACTGATTGCAGAAGTTGGTATTTTCGATGAGGAAATTTTGAAATTAGATCCAAAAAAAACACTTTTCAGAATTTATAAAGATACCCGATTTTCTAAAGATAAAACTCCCTATAAAACTAATTTTGGTGCAGCTTTAGGAATGAGTAAAGGCAACAAAATTGCAGGATATTATTTGCATATAGAACCCAAAAAATCGTTTCTTGCAGGTGGAGTTTATCAACCAGAATCAGGCATTTTAAAAGAAATTCGTAAAGAAATTTCTATGAATGGAGAGGATTTTTTAGTAATTATTAATGATAAGAATTTCAAAAAATATTTCGGAGAATTATCTAAAAACGATACCTTGGTAAAAGTTCCGCAAGGTTTTGAAAAAACCGATAAAATGGCTGATTTTCTGAAACTGAAAAGCATCGTAGTGATGCATCATCTATCTGATGATGAGGTTTTAGCAGAAAATTCCGCCAAAAATTTTGCAAAAATCTACCATGCTATGAAACCACTCAATGATTTCTTGAGTGCACCATTTCAATGAAATAAAGACTGATTATTTTTAATACTTATTTCAATTTTTCAAACAAAACAATCGGGAAATCGGTGTCAATAGTTGCTATTCCGTTGATGATTTTCGTGGTTTTTCCACTGTAAGCATCACGCAATTTGCTTCCTTCAGGAAAAGAAGGAATTGCAACACTTTTAATTCCTTTTGGTAAATCCAGACCAATGTAAACTTTATCAGAAAAATCTATATTATCAATTTTTCTACTAAACCAATACGGATTTTTTGAAATCAACTGATGTTTTCCTGCGCCAATTGCAGGATGTTCTGCTCTGAATTTTCCTAATTTTTGGTAATAAGCCAACAATTTTTGCGTTTCGGGATTGGTTTTCACGTCTTGCCAATTCATGTTGCTTCTGAGTGTTGCATCACCTTGTGTACCAGTAATTTCCAGACTTCTCGCAGTTTCATCACCATAATAAATTTGTGAAATTCCTGGTGTGAGTAGCAATTTGGTTCCGGCTTCGTAGGTTTTCTCCCGTTTTTTATCAAAAGGCCAACTATCATCGTGAGATGTCAAATAATTCATAACGGTAAATCCGTTCAAATCATTTTTCAGAATTTGGTCGTAATTGCTAAACAATTTTTCGTAGGATTGATTGGCGTCACCTTTAAAATCAAAATTAATGAGTGCACTGAAACCATTGTTGTAATAATTCACAATTCGGTCTCCAAAATTATAATTTTGTTTTTGCGAAATTCCGTAACCATACACTTCACCTACGGTGAAAAACGGCGTGTTGTCTTTTATTTGATTCGGGTGATTAGCTTTGTATTGGTCAAATGCTTCCTGGCAAAGTTGCTGAAAAACCTTCCAAGTATCTTCGTTTACGTGTTTTGCAGTATCTATTCTGTAACCATCAATTCCATATTCCCGAATATAATCTGTGAGCCATTTCATGATGTAAAATTTTGGTGCTCTTGGTAATTTATTTTTTGCAAAAAAAGCATCAAGAGAAGCTATTTCCTGTGAATATTTTCCTTCTTTTTTCCATTTTTCTACCAACATCGTTGGTAATTCTGCAGGTGAATTACTTTCGGTCAAAATATCGGGTAAATTGGCAACCAAAGTACAAGCAGTGGTATGTTCGTAGTTGTTATAGGTACATTGCGGCGATGTTCTCACCCAAGAATTGGGATAGACTTCATCTGATTTGGTAACAGGACCAGTATGATTAATCACTGCATCCAGAATCACTTTTATTCCTTTTTGGTGTGCTTTATCCACCAATTCTTTTAGGTCGGTTTTTGTTCCGAAATTGGGATCAATTTCTGACCAATCTTTGGTCCAATATCCGTGGAAACCATAGGTATTACCAGTTCCTTCATTAGTTGCGCCATGTATTTGTTCTACAATCGGAGTCATCCAAATTGCATTCACTCCTAAATCTGTGAAATAATTTTCATCTATTTTATTGATAATTCCACGCAAATCACCGCCTTCAAAACCTCGTAAAACTCCAGTTTTTTCAGTCCTTCCAAAATTCACATCATTACTTTTATCACCATTACTAAATCGATCAGTCATCAGAAAATACAAATTTGCGCTTTTCCAAAAATCATAATTGATAGGTTTGTTTACGCGTGTTGCACATGATGTAAGCAAGGTTATGGCAAGAAATAAGGTGAGTTTTTTCATTACTAAAAAATTAGTGTTAAAGATAGTGATTTTCTACTTTTTTAATGAAAATTAAACAAAACTCCCTAAAATTGAATTTGTACTAAATTGTTATCTTTGCTTACCCGAAAAAAAATATGACTAAGTCCACCTACGTTTGGTTTGCAGAGAAACTGCAATTTATATCGCCCAAATTCTATAAAAGTAGATTTTTTAAAAATATCATTCAGCTCAGTAGAGACAATTATTCTGAGAGAAATGTAGAGCCAGAATTGGTTTGGATAAAAGATTTTTTGCACCGAAGTGATGTGGTGATTGATATAGGTGCAAATGTAGGAACTTATCTTTTTCAGTTAGAAAATAAACTGCGGCCAGAAAATATATATGCATTTGAACCCAACAAAAAATTGTATTTGCGGCTAAAACGTATTTTCCCGGCAATGCAGATTTTTCCTTTGGCAATTTCTGATGAAAATACAACTGCAGAATTCAAAATCCCGATTATAAGTGGAAAAAAAATACATTCTAGAGGTACGCTGAAAACACAATTTGTAGAATCTGGCGAAGAAAACCAAAAATCTGAAATGGTACAAGTCGTAAAATTAGATGATTGGGCAGAAATTGAAAATTTCAAAAAACTAAATCTAATAAAAATTGATGTAGAAGGAAATGAGCGACAAACACTTTTGGGAGCCCAAAATACGATCAAGAAATTTAGACCAGTTTTGCTAGTAGAAATGGAGCAAAGACATCACCAAAATCCAATTTGGGAACTGGTTTCAATAGTAGAAAATTGGGGTTATGAAGCACATTATTTAGATAGAGCAGATTTTTTACTGAAAAAAGTTACGCAAAATCAGATAGATCAGCAAAATCAAAATCAAGTAAAAGACAAAAGAAACTATATAAATAACATTATTTTTCTACCAAAAAATTAGTAAAAATGAGTGTGGTTGCAAGACAAGGAATTAAATATTCCATAGTTGGATATCTCGGTTTTTTGATTGGGACGTTTTCTGCTGCTTTTGTTTTTCCGCATGATTTTGAATTTTATGGTAAACTTAGGTATATTCTTACTACTGCGGAAATGCTTGTTCCTGTCGTGATTTTTGGAATTTCGTATGCCAATATCAAGTTTTTTCATCAGACTCAAAAAGACGGTAAAAACCAAAATATGATGAGTTGGTCTTTGCTTGCAATGGTGGTGAATTTCTTGATTTTTGTGGTTGGATTTTTTGTTGCGGCTTCACTTTTCCCTTCCATCAAATCTTTGGAATTGTGGTCACTGAAAATCATTATTTTACTACTGATTTTACTTTTGGCTTTGTCTGCGATTTTCAATAAGTATATTTCTAATTTTAAAAGAATTGTAGTTCCCAATATTTTTGAAAATCTGTTCCCGAAAATTGCCAATTTGGTAGCATTTTGTTTGGTGTTTTTTCTGATTTTTCCTGAAAAAGTGGCGTTAATTGTTTTCTTTGGATTTTTTGTGCTGTCGTTTTTGGGTTATGTTTTTTATGCTAACAAGTTGGATCCTATAAAATTGGATTTCAGTACAGATTATTTCAAAAAAAATGACTTCTATAAGTTGTTCCTCAATTATAGTTTTTTCGGATTTTTGGGGACTTTTGCTAATTATCTTGCCATCAATAATTTTATGGTGGGTGAATTTTTAGGAATGGAAGAATTGGGAGTGTATTCTACTTTGTATGCACTTATTTCGCTGATTTCTATTCCGCAACTCGGTTTGTTCAATGTTTCGGCTCCTATCATCAACAAATGTTTGGCCGAAAACGAAATGGAAGAACTCGATTTTTTTCACAAGAAAACTTCGCTTTCTCTGTATTTTTTGGGCGTAGTTTTGTTTTCTTGTATTGTAGTTGGTTTTCCGTATTTGACGACCTTTATAAAAAACGGACAATTACTTTTTGAAAACCAACCTGTTATTTGGATTTGGGGTTTTGCAGTTCTATTCGATTTGGCAACTGGTTTCAATGGCAATATCATTTCCTTATCTAAATATTATAGATTCAATATTGTGGTGATGTTGTTGTTGGCATTTCTTTCAATTTTTCTAAATTATTATTTCATCAATCATACCGATCTCAAATTGGTAGGAATTGCGATTTCTACGGCAATTGCATTGAGTTTGTACAACCTAATCAAAATTATTTTTAATTATCAAAAATTTGGCGTTTATCCTTTATCAATTGAAATGATTTATGCGAGTATTATTGGGACGATTGCAATTTCGGTGGCTATTTTATTGCCCGATTTTAGTAGTAATTTGCTCAACTTGCTGTACAAACCTGCACTCGTAATTGTATTGTTTCTGGTAGGAAATTATTTCTTGAAGATATTCCCAATAGAACAATATCTCAATAAAAATTTCTTCAAAAGTTTGTTGAAATTTTAGATTTCAACACCCAATTTCAGTTCCATAATTGGTAGAAATCTATTTTTGATGGAACTTTCTAGTGCTCCTATTGTAATAAATCCAAATTTTTTGTGAAACATTTCTGCGTTTGGTTCTGCATCTAGTGTGATTTTCTCGATTTTTAGCAATTTTGCTTGATCCAGAAAATGAGCCATCAAAATACTGCCAAAACCGTGTTTAATATATTTGGGTGAAATGAAAAGATTATCTAGTTTCAAAGTTTTTTCATCTATTTTAATGAAAGAATAATAGCCGATAATTTCGCCATTTTCTATGAGTTTGAAAACCGAGTTTTCTTGTATATATTCTTCAGAAATGGTCAATAAATGGCTCCAGTTCGCAAGTGTTTCCTCAGAAAATCCCCAAAAAGCTTTTGATTGTTTGGTAAGTTCAGTTAGCATTGTGCTATCTTCTGTATTGGCTCGTTCTATGGTCATTTTTTGATTATTAAAAAACATCAATGCTGATGAAAAAAATGACCAACCAAGGCAAGACCAATCCCCAAAATTACCAAAAATAGTTTTCGCCAATCCATTTTGTGGTTTTTGTTGCTCTCAAAAATGATAACCGAGGAAATGTGTAAGAAAATTCCGCCAACCAAAGCCAGAAAATACGGTTGTAAATCGGGGTTAAAATAGTTGCCAAAAACAAGACCTAAAGGTGAAGCCAACGCAAATAAAATCACAATCAACCAAGAACCTTTTGTGGTGTTATGTTTAGCGAACAGAAAACTGCCCAAAACAAAAGAAATTGGTAGGTTATGAAATAATATTCCCAATAAATAGGGCGAAATTTTGGTAGAATTTGCCAACGGAATTCCTTCTAAAAAAGCGTGAACAAACATCCCAATCATCAATGCAATCGGTAGAATATTTTTCTCATCTTGGTGATGATGAAAATGCCCGTGTTCAAAACCTTTGGTCCAGCTTTCTAAAATCATCTGCAACAAAACACCTGCAATTACCCAAATCCCAATATTGGGATCTGCACTGTGGTACACTTCTGGGAAAATCTCGTTTAAGCAAATAGTAATCAGAAATCCTGCACTTAAAATGAGCAAATCTTTGGCGATATTTTCTTTGTTCCCAAGGAATTTCCCCAGAAATACACCAATCATTACACTCAAAATCAGCAGAAGAATTATCACTTAATAAATAAAAATAATACATACTCTCTTATAAACCACAAAAGGTTCAAAAGAATCATGTTGTTTTAGGAATACAAAAGTACATAAAAGTGAGAAAATCAAAGATTTTCTATGAAATCGATTAGATTTCAATCTTTTGTGACTTTTTTTTAGTTGTTTTGACTTCGTCGAATCTTCGATTTGTAATTAATAAAAATTATTTTGCTGGCAACACTTTAGCTGCAACTTCACCAAAACCAACTCTTTTCCCATCTTTTTCGGCAAAACCACGCATAATAATGGTGTCACCATCTTCTATAAATTTTCGTTCGGTTCCGTCTGATAATTTCAGTGGTTCTGTTCCGCGCCAAGTAAGTTCTAGCATAGAACCAAAAGATGATTTTTCTGGTCCAGAAATGGTTCCTGATGCATACATATCGCCTACTTCTAGATTACATCCATTCACAGTATGATGCGCCAGTTGTTGCGCCATATTCCAGTACATATATTTGTAATTACTGCTGCTAATCAGGTTTTCAGCGCTATTTTCTGGTTGCAAATACACTTGAAGTTGAATGTCTATATTTTCATTTTCACCTTCGAATTTCAGATAATCTAAAACTGCAGGTTCTTGTTTCGGAGAGGCAGTTTTGTAGGGTTCTAATGCTTCTAAAGTTACTACCCAAGGTGAAATAGAGGAGCAGAAATTTTTGCCAAGAAACGGACCAAGTGGAACGTATTCCCAAGATTGTATGTCTCTTGCACTCCAATCACTGAAAATCACCATTCCAAAAATAGCGTCTTTAGCATCTTTAGTTGAAACAGAATCACCCATTTCTGTATTTTTATTTACAATAAAAGCCATTTCTAACTCAAAATCGAGCTGTTTGGTTGCCGAAAAGTAAGGGTTTTCTGCATCTGCTGGTTTTATTTGACCTTTTGGTCTATGGAAATCTACACCCGAAACTACAATAGAAGAAGCACGACCGTGATAACCAACTGGTAAGTGTTTCCAATTCGGTAACAGTGCATTTGCAGGATCTCGAAACATTTTCCCGACGTTGGTTGCGTGATCTATGCTGCTATAGAAATCGGTATAATTGGCAACGTGAACTGGCATCATCATTTGGATTTCATCTAAATTATAGAAGCATTCTTCTACCGTTTTTTCGTCATGAGAAAGTGTAGAACCTTCCAGCAAAAGTTCCTGGATTTTCAATCTTACTGCATTGGTAATTGGTTTGCCTAATTCTATAAATTCATTAATTGTATATGCTTCGAATACATTTTCGTTCAGGCCTTCTATTTCATCAAAAAATCCGTAATCATACAATGTTGCCAAATCCAGAACCAAATCACCAATTCTGGTACAACAAGCGATATATTCTTTCTGGAAAACAGCCACTCCGAAAGGAATGTTATATATAGAAAAATCTGAATTTTGAGCGTAATTTACAAATGATTTCATAATGGTTGATTTAAGTTTTTGAAAATAATAAAATTGTTCAGAACTGGCATTCTGAACAATATTTTTGGTTAAGTCAATTATTTTTTATTTTTTTTTGGGAAAAGCTGCTTCATCTATCCATCGTTCTTTAGTATTGATGTCGATTAGGTACAGAATTTTTTTCTGAGAGGTCATCAATAATGTTTTGGTGATAGCGATTGGTATTTTTTTTCCTTCTAAAAAATCAGCTCGAAGCGAAACAATATTTTTTTTACTTCTAATTATATCACCTGTAAATACATTAGAAGTACTTTTGCCTGTTTTTTTATCATCAAAAAGTTCTACATAAGTTACTTTTTCGCCTTTAATTACTATAAAATTTCTTTCGGTATGATCATCAAAATCTTTCACCAAAATGAATTTTCTGTTGTCTATATTGATGTTTTCTATATGTTGATTAATTCCCTGTCTTTCTTCTAATAAATCCAAAATGGCATTTAGCGAACCATATTGTGCTTTACTTGGAATAAAAGACAACATCAAAATGAAGACAAAAAGTAGTTTTTTCATAAATGGTTTTTCAAAAAATTGAAATTGAGCTTGCAATAGTACTAGATTTTTTTTAGTAATAACAAGAACGCTGTTATAAGTTGCCTCTTTTCTCCTGTTCTCTTTCCAGTGCTTCAAACAATGCTTTGAAATTTCCTGCACCGAAACTTTGTGCGCCGTGTCTTTCTATAATTTCATAGAAAAGAGTTGGTCTGTCTTCTACAGGTTTTGTGAAAATTTGTAAAAGGTAACCTTCTTCATCTCTATCAATTAAAATACCAAGACTTTCCAAGATTTTCAAATCTTCGTCAATTGGTCCGACTCTGTCAGGAATCATTTCATAGTATGCAGAAGGTGGCGCAGATAGAAATTCTACTCCACGTTTTCTAAGTTCGGTTACGGTTTTTATGATATCTTTGGTTGCTACTGCAATGTGCTGAACACCTTCGTCTTCGTAGTAATCTAAATATTCTTCTACTTGCGATTTTTTCTTACCTTCTGCTGGTTCGTTGATTGGGAATTTGGCGTAACCATTTCCGTTGCTCATTACTTTGGACATGAGTGCAGAATATTCGGTGTTGATTTGTTTGTCATCAAAACTCAAAATATTTACAAATCCCATCACATCTTCATACCATTTCACCACAGGTAACATACGATCCCAACCTACATTTCCTACACAGTGATCTACATAGAGCAAACCAATTTCGGTAGGGTTGTATTCACTTTCCCATTTTTGATAACCCGGCATAAAATCTCCGTTGTAGTTTTTTCTTTCTACAAAAAGATGCACGGTTTCACCATAAGTGTACACTCCCGAAGTTCTGACTTCACCGAATTCATCGGTCATGGTTTTTGGTTCTTGGTAGGATTTTGCACCACGTTTGGTGGTTTCTTCATAAGCTTTATATGCATCATCTACCCAAAGTGCAAGAATTTTGACACCATCACCGTGTTTTTCTACATGTTTGCAAATCGGAGAGTTAGAATTAAGTCCAGAAGTCAGTACCAGTCTAATTTTACCTTGCTGTACCACATAAGAAGCACGATCACGAAGTCCTGTTTCTGGTCCTGCATAAGCAACCGACTGAAATCCAAAAGCAGTTTTGTAAAAATGGGCTGCTTGTTTTGCATTTCCTACATAAAATTCTATGAAATCTGTACCATTGATTGGCAAAAAATTCTCTGCCTGTGCGATTTTTTCGGCAAAAGTGAGTGTTGACATTTTCCTCTTTTTTTTAGTTAATTTACTTGTGCCAAGTTACAAAATTTTTGAGATTAATATAGCAAAAATCCTGAAATTCTAAAGAAAAACCTGAGTCTCTTTAATTGAATTTACGAGCAATGAATTGAATTATTAAAAATTTCAATTATTTTCTTTACAAAAAAAATCAAAGTTCACAATTTTAAGATTCCAGTTTTTTCTTTTCTCGGCAAAAAGTTTCTGGGGTAAGTTGCAGATACGTCGCACTTACTTTATCGGTGATTCTATTGGCAATTTCGGGGTTGGTTTTCAGGAAAAGTGCTACTTTTTCTTTCGGGGAATAATTGGTCAGAAATTCTATGCGCTCTAATTGGAAATTTTGAAATTCTTCTAGAATTTTGGTGTACAACTGAAATGCAGTTGCAGATTGCTTGATGAATTCCTGAAAATCGTGATGTGTAATACACAAAACTTCGCCTTTTTCTAATGCCTGAATATGGGCTACACAAGGAGTATGTCCCGTAAAACTGAGTAGATTGGTGCAGAATTGATTTTCGAAACGAATTAGTCGAGTGAATTCAGTTCCGTTGCTGTTGTAGTGGTAGGTGCGCAGAATTCCCTGATTGATGAAATATAAGTGCTGACAAATTTCACCAGCGTGAACTAGTATTTCGTTTTTTTCTACTTTTTTAGGCGAAAAATATTTCGGAATCAGCACCAAATCTTCCTCGGGAAACTGTCCTATACTTTTGGCAAAATCCATCAATTTTTGGTATTCATTCATCATAAATAAAGGTTTCAACTGGCTAAATTTATCAGTTTTTTATTAAATTAATGAAATATCTAGGTATAAAAATACATTTTTTCAGAAACAAACACTACAAAAATTGGAATTAGGTTGTGAAAATATAATTGTGAAAAAATATTAGATGACGTGTGATTTGAAACGTTCAAAACAAAACTGATCGAGCATTTCTCTGTCATCCGGATGCGAAATTTCTATAAGCGCTTTTGCACGTTGTCGTAGGTTTTTTCCGTACAAATAGGCAGTTCCAAATTCGGTAACTACATAATGTATGTGACCTCTGGTTGTAACCACTCCTGCTCCTTGTTTCAAGTAAGGGACAATTCTGGGGATACCTTTTTTGGTTCTAGATGAGATGGCAATAATTGGTTTTCCACCTTCAGAAAGTGCTGCTCCACGCATAAAATCCATTTGTCCGCCAATTCCACTGAATTGATAACTACCGATAGAATCTGCACAAACTTGACCAGTAAGATCTATTTCTATAGCAGAATTGATGGCAACCATTTTTTTGTTTTTCATAATTACAAGCGGACTGTTCACATGTGCGACATCTAAAAAAGCAAAAGATGGATTGTCATTTATATAATCGTACAATTTTTTGGTTCCAAACGCAAAACTTGTGATGGTTCTGTTGAGGTGAGTTCCTTTGTATTTGTTGTTGATGACATCATTGGCAACCAAATCTACAATTCCATCGCTAATCATTTCGGTGTGTACACCTAAATCTTTGTGGTTGTGCAAACATTTCAACACAGCATCAGGAATGGTACCAATTCCCATTTGCAAGGTAGATTTATCATCTATCAGTTCTGCTACATTTTTCCCAATAAGTAATTCTTCTTCACCAACTTTTGCACCATAATCTACGGTCAAAAGTTCTTCTTCGTGCCAAACCATTTTATCTATTCTGCTCACATGAATCATAGCATCACCGTGAGTTCTTGGCATTTTTGGGTTGACTTGAGCAATTATTTTTTTTGAAGAATCTACCGCTCCTCTTGCAACATCTACCGAAGTACCAAGTGTACAATAGCCGTGCTGATCTGGTGGTGAAACCGTAATCATAGAAACATTTAGTGGTAAAATTCCTTGTTTGAAAAGTGTAGGAATTTCACTCAAAAAAACCGGGACAAAATCTCCACGATCAGAATTTACAGCCTCCCGAACTGGCGACGAAACAAAAAGGGAATTGATGTAGAAACTGTCTTTGTATGCAGGTTTTGCAATTTCTACATTGCCTTGTTGTGTAATCGAAACCATTTCTACATCACGTAATCTTGGAGCTTGTCTTGCCAATTCATCTATCAAAAAATTGGGAGTACAAGCACTACCGTGAGAGAAAATTCGGTCACCACTTTCTATGATTGCTACTGCTTCTTCGGCACTTACATAATTAAACATATAATCTATTTTTAATTAAAATTAATGGTTCTTTTTTATTGAAACAAAGGTACAAATTTGCAAAGATTTTTTCTAATGAAATTGTTAAAAAAAGGGGCGGTTTTTTGTGAATTTTATCACGTTTTCACTAAAAAAGGTTTAGAATTATTCTAAACCTCTATGTAAAATTTTATTTTTATTACTCGAGCCAACTGGTGACATAAATTGGATCTTCTACTTTCAAAGCTTCTTCGGTGATTTGTAGTGGTCTGAAAGGATCTACCATAACTGCAAATTCATCGGTAAATTTTTTGCCAATGCTGCGTTCCATAGCACCAGGATGTGGACCGTGCACAATTCCACCAGGATGCAGCGTGAAATCCATCAAATCGATATGATTTCGGCTCATAAAATCACCTTCGGTGTAGAACAGAACCTCGTCTGAATCTATGTTGGAGTGATTGTACGGAGCAGGAATTGCTTGCGGATGATAATCGTACAGTCTTGCCACAAAAGAGCAAACTACGAAATTGTGCCCTTCAAAATTTTGGTGAATTGGAGGCGGAAGATGAATCCTGCCTGTAATTGGTTCAAAATTTTTGATATTGAATTTGTATGGGTAGAAATAGCCGTCCCAGCCAACCACATCAAAAGGATGGGTTGCATACACAAAATCCCAAAGTTGGTTTTCTTTTTTTACCTTCATTAGAAATTCACCTTTTTCATCTATTGGTCCTACAAAAGTGGGCGCAATGATATCTCGTTCACAAAAAGGGGAGTGTTCCAGCAATTGTCCGAACTCATTTCGATATCTTTTTGGGGTATAAATTGGGGAATGAGATTCCAGAAACAGAAGCACATTATTCTCATCTTTGAAATCCATTTGGTAAATCGTACCTCGTGGAATGACTAAATAGTCACCTTTCTCGAAATCTAAATTTCCTACAAAAGTTTTCATTGTACCAGAACCTTCGTGCACGAAGAACAACTCGTCGCATTCTGCATTTTTGTAGAAATAGGCTGTAGATTTTTGTGGTTTTGCCAATCCCAATTTCAAATCGTTGTTTAGCATCAGAACTTTTCGGCTGTCCAGAAAATCATTTTCTGGGGTCACATTCATTCCTTTGAACATTCTGGGAGCCACATTTTTTGCGACCGCAATTTTGGGAGTTACGTCTTTTGGTTCACCTATAGATTTTATTTGCGTAGGTCTGTGCAAATGATAGAGTAGTGATGCAATCCCGTGGAAACCTTCGGTTCCGAAAAGTTGCTCATAATAGAAATTTCCTTCAGGAGATTTGAAAACGGTATGTCTTTTTTGCGGAATTTTTCCCGATTGTTGATACCTCATTTTTTGCTTAATTTGATTTTCTCAAAGTTAGCATTTTTTTTAAAAATGAAAATACCATAATTATTTTTTTATTGAAAAAGTTAGAGATTGCTTACATTTGAAATTCATTTTAACATTAAGGATTTAAAAGACTTTTTCTTAATGTTTATTAATTTAAAATCAATTTATTGATTTCTTATTTATTAATCTTAATAGGCTGAAGTTCTTAATGTTAAAGTTAAGAATAAACAAAGTTTATTTGATTTAAGAAAATGAAGAATACTACAATAATTTTTTTTGAAAAAAAAATAAAAAGAATTTTTAATTTGAAAAACTAATTTTCCAAATCCAAACCACCGAAATTTCCAGAACTCATCATGAGAATCGCAGCCGAATTTTTATCAAAACCGTTCCAAAAATCGTGTAATTCTTCTCGGTTGGTAAAAACAATCAGGTCTTCTCTTCCGAAATTTTCTCTGATTATTTCAGGTGAAATTGGCGGCATATTTTTGATTTTCAAGGCGTCTTCATCATAAAAAACAATGGCTTGATTTAATTTTTGAAGCGTATTTTTATAATTGGGCAAAAATGCTGGATTTAGAGATGAATAGGTGTGTAATTCTAGAAAACCAATGGTTTTCTTTCCTTCAAATTTTTCAACAAAAGCATCTACAGTTGCCAGTACTTTGCTGGGAGCGTGTGCAAAATCTTTGTAAACAACAGCATCATCTTTTCTGGTAACTTGTTCTAATCTTTTAGCTGCTCCAAAGAAACTCATCATTGCTTCATAGAAATCGGAGTCTAAAATTCCCAGTTGTGCACAAATATTTTTGGCACCTTCTAGATTTTGCAAATTATGGGCCCCAAAAATTTGCAGTGGAACGTCTCCCAAATCAGTTTCCAGATTGGTAATTCCGTTTTTTAGATGATAATCAGGAGTTTTATAAGGTATTTTTCTGAAATAATTTTCAGCGTTTTCTACCAACTGAACCAAGGTTTTATCTTCTTCATTATAAACCAGAATTCCTCCGGAAGTGATACTTTGTAACAATTCTCTGAAGGAGTCTACATAGTTTTCAAAATTTTTGAAAACATTGATGTGGTCCCAAGCAATCCCAGAAATCAGACAGATATTTGGATGATAATGCAAAAATTTGGAACGGGAATCCAGTGCAGAAGACAAATATTCATCTCCTTCTAAGATGATGAAATCATTTTCTTGGGTGAGTTCTACCATACAATCCAATCCTTGAACAGGAGCACCAATCATGTAATCTACTTTGATTTGATGGAAATTTAATACATGCAAAATCATTGCAGTGATCGTGGTTTTGCCATGAGAACCAGCAATTACAACTCTGGTTTTATCTTTGGATTGCTCCATCAGAAATTCTGGATAGGAATATATTTTCAAACCCAATTCTTGCGCTTTTAGCAATTCTGGATTGTCTGCTTTTGCGTGCATTCCTAGAATTACAGCATTTAAATTTTGCGTGATTTTTTCGGGAAACCAACCGGAATTTTCGGGTAAAATTCCTGATTTTTGAAGTGCAGATTTTGCGGGTTCGTAGATTTCGTCATCTGAACCTGTAATTTGGTATCCTTTTTTTTGCAGTGCAATCGCCAAATTATGCATTGCAGCACCACCAATTGCTATGAAATGAATGTTCATTTGTTTGATTGAAAATTAAAAAAAAGAGTCTAAAGACTCTTATAATATTTGTTTTCAGGTGATTTCTGTTTTTTATACATCATCACCTTTTTCTGCTTGTTTCTTTTTTTCTTGAAGTTCTTTTTCGTACTCGTGCAAAACGTTATGTTCAGGAGTTTGTTCTATAGCAAACATAATTTTATTCAGAATTTCATCTGCTTTATCATTATCATAATCTATATCAAGAGGTGGTTTGAACTCCATAGTTGGTTTCACACCAGTTACTTTTACTAGGAGTCCTTTTTTGTCAAATGCTCTTCTAAAACCATTTATTTTTATAGGAATCACAATTGGTCTTTGGTTTTTTATGAGTTTTGCAGTCCCTTTTCTACCTTGTGCAAAAGCGGAAGTTGTACCTTGTGGAAATGTGATAACCCAACCATTGTCTAATGCTTTCATAATATTATCGACTTCTCCCAAATCTACCATTCTGTTTACATTTTTGCCTTCTGCACGCCAAGTTCTTTTCACGGTAATTGCACCTGCCAATTTGAAAATTCTAGATAAAATTCCTTTGTTCATAGTTTCTTCGGCTGCAACATAGTAGAAATCTACTTTTGGATTGAGTAAGTAGACCGGATTTTTGATGGTGTTGATGTAACCATTGTTCACCGCACAAAAAGCGTGGTACATTGCAGCGACATCTGCAAAATAAGTTTGGTGGTTAGAGACGAAAAGTACGTTGGATTTTGGTAAATCTACCAAATTTTTGGTTCCTGAGATTTTTAATTTATTAAAACCATTAAATCTTCTATAGGAAACCATTCCTAAAACAAAGATAATCAGACGTTTCAGGAAATATAGATTTCCAAAAGCATCTGTGAAAATGTTTTTTTTTGCCATTTTTTTTGCTTTCTACTTCTTGAAATTTTTGATGATTTTTAATGATGCTTATCAAAAATTTTTTAACAAGGTTGCAAATTTACATATTTTTCAATAACTGACTATACTCACTCAAAATCATAGAAGTAGCACCCCAAATTAAGTATCCATTGAAGTTGATAACCGGTACTTCTACACCTCTAGAACTTGGTACCACCATCATTTCTGGTTCGGTGGTGATTTGCAGTAACGACAGAACAGGGAATTCTATCAATTCTACGGCTTCAGATTCTTGTAAAAAGAATGTAGGATTTTTTTTGGTGTACGAAATGTATGGTCTCACATAAAAATTACTTGGCGGAATGTAAATGGGCGACAATTCTCTTATAATTCTTATATAATAAGGCTCAATTCCTAATTCTTCAGACGTTTCTCGTTTTGCAGTAAAAGAAAAATCGAGGTCGGTTTTTTCAAATTTTCCTCCTGGGAAAGATATTTGTCCGCTGTGTCTGTCACGCTCGTTTTTGCTACGAACGATGAGCGGAAAATACCATTCATTATCTTTTAAATACAATAAAATATTTACGGCTGCAAATTTTGGATTTTTGGTGAGTATCTCTTCATAGGTGAACAACGGTCTATAAGGCGGCGAATAAATTTCGTGCGCATTTTCCCCAAGAAGTTCGGCATTCTGAATTTTTTTGATGAGATCTCGTCCAAATATTTGCATACGCAAAAATACAGAAATAGTACTAAAATTGGTGTTAAAGGAAAATTAAATTTTCTTTTCTGAAGAAATTTCGAGTGAATAAATAGAAAAATTGACTAGATAATTAAATAAATTAGTGTAAGTTTTTTCGAATGGTATTTAATTATTTTTTGTAAAATGAAATTAACTGATTTGTGCTCATTACTTCCATATAATTTGAATAGTCTTTTTTAATTTACAAATTCAAAAATAATTTTGGATTTACAGGTGTGTTGTTTTTGTGGACTTCGTAGTGCAAGTGCGGACCAGTACTTCTGCCTGTGTTACCTGATTTTGCCAAGACATCGTTTACTTTTACAACGTTGTTTACTTTCACCAAAATTTCAGATAAATGTCCGTACAAAGTGGCAAGTCCGTTTCCGTGGGAAACAATTACGCAATTTCCGTAACCGCCTTTTTGTCCGGCAAAAATTACGGTTCCAGTTGCAGCACAACGCACATCGCTACCATAAGGTACTGCAATATCCAACCCTTTGTGAAACTGCATTTGGTCGGCTTCTGTAGGTGGATTATTTTTGGTAACCGAAGCGACATTAGTTCCAGAAACAGGTGTTATTGGATTTCCCAAACTGTCTTTTTCAACTTCTACAGGTTTAGAAACTGGTTTTACCGAAGCCAACATTATCTTTTTAGGTGGAATTGGGTTTTTTCTGGTTCCGAAATTAGACGAAATGTATCCATCTGTTGGTAAACCAAGCGGAACCTGTTGTAATTTGTTTTGTAAATCTATCAAATATTGGCTGTATCTATTGCTCTGTTTTGCCAAATATACAGTGTTTGCAAGGCTGTCTTGTACCAATGCAGAAATCCTCTTGTCTGAAATGTTTTTGGAAAGTAAAAACGAGTTGATTTCGCGCACAGAATGGTCTACCAATGATAAATCCTGCTTCATTTTCAGATAATCTACGCTGTCTTTTTTGGTATTGATTTGTACCAAATTTACTTCATAATGTTTACTGTTTTTCTCTGAAAAAAGTTTGCCAATGTATAATGCTTGTCCGAAAATTACCATCAGCAAAGCTCCAAATACTAAGTTTATATTTTTCTTTTTATTAAAAAAATTCTTCATTATAAATAAATTTTGATATTTATCGTGTACTATTTTTGAAATTAATAGTTGCAAAAGTATTAATTTTTTTCGTATTATGTTTTCATATTAAAAAAAAATGTTTTCATTTTCGATTTTTAATTGAAAATTTTATGAAATTCAATAGCATTCTATTTTTACTTCTATTTCATATTACTTTAATATATTTGTAAAAGAAGAATCCTATATGCAAAAGAAGAAAACCAAACCAGAGTCGAAAACCTCCAAAACCGAAATTTCTACTGTTCAAGTTGGCGTAGTTGGTAGCGGAAGTTTTGCCACTGCTATTGTTAAAATGTTGGTAGAAAATTCCAAAATCGTACATTGGTGTGTACGAAATGAATATGTGAAAGGTGCCATAGAATTACGTGGTCACAATCCTATGTATCTTACTTCAGTAAGTTTTAATCAAAAAAAATTGAAATTAACAACTGATATCAATGAGTTGGTTGCAGCTTGTGATGTGGTGGTGTTGGCAACTCCATCTATTTATCTATCAGAAACTTTAGAGAAAATGACTTGCGATTACCAAAACAAAATTTTTGTTTCGGCAATCAAGGGAATTGTTCCTGCGGTGAATGATGTGGTTGCACATTATCTGAAAGAAAAATTTGATATAGGTTTTAGAAATCAAGCCGTAATTGCAGGTCCTTGTCACGCAGAAGAAGTTGCAATGGAACGGTTGTCTTATCTTACGATTGCAACGGTAGAACCAGAAAATTCTGAAGTTTTGCATCAGCTTTTTTCATCTGATTACATCAAAGTGAACAATAGTACCGATATTTTGGGGAACGAATACAGTGCAATTCTCAAAAATATTTATGCAATTGGAGCAGGAATTGCGAGTGGTCTTGGTTATGGTGACAATTTTACAGCGGTTTTTGTAACCAATGCAATTCGCGAAATGGAAATTTTTTTAGATGCAGTCTATACCTCACCAAGAGATGTGAATGAGAGTGCTTATCTCGGTGATTTATTGGTGACTGCTTATTCTTTATTTTCTAGAAACCGAAGTTTGGGGAATTTGATTGGGAAAGGTTATACCGTGAAATCAGCCATACAATCTATGAATATGATTGCAGAA
Organism: uncultured Flavobacteriales bacterium; assembly: GCA_937876095.1. Taxonomy (GTDB): domain Bacteria; phylum Bacteroidota; class Bacteroidia; order Flavobacteriales; family Weeksellaceae; genus CALFIE01. The sequence continues at coordinate 24,526 of CALFIE010000019.1, forward strand.
GGATATTATGCTGCGGATTCAATTTACGGAACTGTGAAAGCTAAAAAACTGAATTTGCCTATCATCAATACCATTTACGAAATTCTGTACGAAGGGAAAAATGCAGAACAATTATTCAAAAAATTGACCAAAAAACTTACTTAATTTATAGATTTTTTTCATCATTAATGATGATTTTATGAATTATTAAAGAAGATTTTATAAAAAAAATGACCGTAATTACCAATAAAACTCCGAAACCAAAATATGATGTAGCACTGATTGGTGGTGGAATTATGAGCGCCACTTTAGCAGTACTTTTACACGAATTAGACCCTGAATTAGATATTGTGATTTTTGAGCGGTTAGGAGATTTTGCCAGAGAAAGTTCCGCAGCTTGGAATAATGCAGGAACCGGACATTCCGCATTTTGCGAACTGAATTATACCAAAATAAAAGAAGATGGAACCATAGATATTTCTAAAGCCGAGAAAATTGCAGAACAATTTGAAATTTCTAAACAATTTTGGGCATATCTTGCAGATAAAGGTGTGATTAGCAATTCAAAAGAATTCATCAATTCTTGTCCGCACATCAGTTTAGTTTTTGGGGAAGAGGATACCAGTTTTTTGAAAAAAAGGCATCAAAGTATGGTGCAATCTCACCTTTTTGAAGGGATGGAGTTTTCAGAAAACCACCAAAAATTGCAAGATTGGATTCCATTAATAATGAAAAATAGGAAGGAAACAGAAGTGCTTTCTGCAACCAAAATGGATTTGGGAACCGATGTGAATTTTGGAACTTTAACAAAAAAAATGGAAGATTTTTTGACACAAGATTCTAGTGTAGAGAGTTTTGTGTACCACGAAGTGAAAAATATAGATCCCAATGATGACGGAACTTGGTGGTTGAAAGTGAAAGATAGATTGCACCAACATTACCAGGAAATTACCGCAAAATTTGTATTTATAGGAGCAGGAGGTTACGCATTGCCATTGCTGGAAAGTTCTGATATAGAGGAAAGTGAAGGTTATGGCGGATTTCCGGTTTCCGGAGAATGGTTGGTTTCTAAAAATCCTGAACTTATTGCACAACACCACGCAAAAGTTTATACACAAGCAACTGTAGATGCGCCACCAATGAGCGTTCCGCATTTGGATTTACGAATAATTGATGGAGAAAAAGCCTTGCTTTTTGGTCCATTTGCAGGATTTTCTACCAAATTTTTGAAAGAAGGCAGTATTTTGGATTTACCAGAAAGCATTAATTTTCAAAATATACGTTCACTTTTTGGTGCGTGGTGGCACAATTTGCCACTCACAAGTTACCTGATACAGCAAGTTGCGATGACCAAATCGCAACGAATGCAACATCTAAGAGAATTTGTAAAAGACGCCAAAGAAGAAGATTGGGAACTGAAAATTGCAGGTCAACGTGTACAAATCATAAAAAAAGATGAAGAAGACGGCGGGAAATTAGAATTCGGGACCGAAGTCGTGGTTAACAAAAGTGGAACCATTGCTTCGCTTTTGGGAGCATCACCTGGTGCAAGTACTTCGGTACATGCAATGTTGCAAGTACTAGAAAAGTGTTTTCCCGATAAAATGAAGAGTGATTGGAAGGAGAAACTTCAAGAAATAATCCCAAGTTACGGACAATCTTTGGCTGAAAATGCAGAACTTACCAGCAAAGTAAGAAATTATACCAAAGAAAAATTAGAATTGAACTATTAATAATAATGGAATTACCTGTACTTCCGAAAATTGAAGAATCACTTCTTGCTTCTCTGAAAATGAAAATGGAGGAGGAGAAACAAGTGATTGTACACTGCTGTTTTCCGGCAAGTATTTATGAAGGTAATCTCATAAGAATTTGGCCAACTACTTTTTTGATTGATGAACATTTGGGACACCAAAGTTCCTTGATTCATCACGAGAATATTTCACTTTTCCCTTATTGGACCGAAGTTACGCCTATGAAAGATTATTGGTTCAGTTTGATTTTTTCTGGGTTGCCAAAATCCTGTACACAATTTCATCTGAAGGAAGTAATCCCAGAAGATGGCGGATTTTTCATTAAAAATATCACCCGAAATAGTACTGATGTGTACAGCGTAAAAATTTCGTAAATAGAACTTTTTATTTTCAAAATTACCTAACTTTTTGTAATGAAAGGATTTGTAATCAGTCAAAAATTTGCTGAACAATTTCTAAAGAGGTAGGATTTCTAAAATCCGAAAAATGGTAATGATAATAAACTAGTAAACTGTTTAAGAAATTTTTCCTTTCATTTGCATGAATTTTTATTTCATAAGGATTTTTGTAGTTGATGAGGTTTTTCCAAATAGATGATATTTCTTTTGTGAATAAAGGATGAGTAGATTCTTCTTCGAAATTTCCAGTTTCTGGATTTAGAAATTCTTCATCATTATTTAGAGGTAATGAACCTTGAATTTTGAGTAATTTGAAAAGCAAAAAAAGATGAGCTTGGTAATTATCCTGCACTAGTTCGTCTAAAAAGCAACTTATTTCATGGTAAATTTCGTTTGAAGAATTTTCATTTTTTAAAATTTGATTCAGAAAATCTGCAACAAAAAACACCACAGAATTTGCTTTGATGTCTTGGTAAAAATCTCGATTACTTAGTAATTCTAACGAAGAAATATTTTTAATTGATTGATTTTTTGTTTTTGGATTGATGGTAAAAGTCAACTCATTTAGTGGCAATAGATATGCTTTTTTTCTACTTTTCCCAGAAAAAACACCTCGCACAAAAAAACTTTGAAAGCCGTTTTCAGCAGTGTAGCAATGTAAAATTGCATCAGAATCGTGGTATTTTATATAAGCGAGTAAAAACCCTTTTTGCAGATTCATCAATTTACGACCGCAATTTTTGCAGTTGCTTTATCGGTACCATCTTCATTGGTCATCAATACAAAATACATTCCTGAAGCAACTCTGTTCCCACGTAAATTATTAAGATCCCATTCATGAAATCCACCAGTTGTAATTGCTTGATGCACCAAATTTCCTGCAGTATCGGTAATTTTTATGTTGGTTTTTTGTGCCAATCCACGAATTCTGACATTGCCTTTGTAATTGGAATAAACCACAGGATTTGGATATACCAAAACATCTCCAAAACCAGAATTTACATTTACTGCATCACCTTGGTAGACTACAATTCCATCTAAAGTTACAAAGTATACTTTACCAGTTTTGTTATCAATTTGCACATCTGTCACATTATCTGTTGGCAATGGTGAATTAGATTTTGTAAAATGATCAATCGTATTTTCGCCGTTTGCAGTAAGGTAAAAAACGCCGCCATCTTCCACCGAAATCCATTTCTGGTTACCAGTATCAACAGCAATTTGCAAAATATTGTTATTCCTAAAAGCTTCTTCACCTACACCATTTACTTCTATAATAATTGGTTCTGTGTTTGCTTGTGGATTGGATATTATTGATTGTACATCTGGTATAATTCGTAATCCAACTCTAGTACCAATCCATAAAACATCATCATTGTCAATTGCTGCAGAAATGGTTCCGTTAGCTGGTAAATTGTTATTGGTTCTCAAAATTTTTGTAGGTGCTCCTGTTGCTGCAGGTGAATTTCCATATTGGTACATTAACATACCACCGTCTCCATAGAATGGACATGGTATATAGAGAATTCCGTCTTTTGCAATAGGTTTCTGTGCACCTCCTGCTTTTATAATAGGGATTGATGTGAATTTGTCTGTTGGACGATCATAATAAAAATAGCCAAGACTAAAATTGGGATTATCTAATAACATTACAGAGCAAAATAAATTATTATTTTGATCAAATGTCAGACCCACACTTCTATTTAAGAATTGGTTAGATAAGACGTCATAAGATTTTACAAATTGGTTATTCTCCATTTTATAAATGCCTTTTTCGCCTGAAAAAAATGAATAATTAGTAAAGAACACTTCCGAAGGTTTTGAAGGATTTGGTGTAACATCTAATATATTGAAGGTTAAAGGATTATTTATAAAGTAAGAAGGATAAATCCATTTTGAACCATCAAAATGATAATATCCCAAGTCTCTATATATTGGTGTATTAAAACTAGCTCTTCCACCAGAAGAAACCCAAATTTGTCCATTTAGCAATGAAATTTTGTAAGAATAATTAGAATAAGGACCATCTGGTTTTATAGATTGCATAGTCTCATTTTTAATTCCTGAAACCATAGTTCCTGCCAGAATTTCACTATTGTAATACATTCCTGTATTCAGGTCCTCATTTACATTGAAATTTTTTACTAAACTTCCGCTTAAATTATAAACGTAAATTCTATTTTTATCTGTTACCACAATATTTTGTGCTGTTACAGAAACATCTTTTACAGATGTGAAAGACTGTGAAATGGTAGAAAAGCTAGTCCCATCACCAAATTGCACATTATTTGTATTAGCAAAAGCTACTATAGAATTAGCATCAATTTGAGTGAATGTTCCTGATTGATTGACTGTCCAAGTAGAAAAGATAGGGAATGTAACAGACATATCATGTGATTTAAGACCGGTATTGGTAACTGCGAAAACTCGATTGTTGAGTATAGTTGCCTCATTTACATTTTCATATACACCATTGTTAACAAAAAAAGCTGTATCTCCAAATTCTTTTTCTTTCAATTTAAAAATAGAAACTCCGTAACCAGTAGAAACTACCGCATTGTTTCCTGTGATTGAAATATGATTAATTTTTTTGTCTCCACTATAACTGGCTGCAATAGGAATGTCTACAGACAAGGTAACACCTTCTGGTGAAATAATATCTAGTGCACCTGTTTTGTAGCCAACCAAACCTAATTTGGTTTCAGGATTGTAATCGAAAGCCGTGATTTTCACTTCATGCAAACCATTAGCTTTAGAAAGCTTGGTAATTTCACCAGTTGCAGGTGTATAGAAAAATAGGCCGTTTTCTGTAGCCGCAATTATTCTACCATTGTCTTCACAAAGTGCTAAAACATTGTTGTAAGAGAACAGGTCAGTCCATTTCTTAGAGGAAATCGACTGTGCAGTCCACAAATTGATACAAAAAAGAAGAACAGAAAATCGTAGTAATTTCATCATCTATTTTTATTAATAACAAAAAAAAAATTAAAATATTTTATGAAAACAAGTCATCCAAAATTTTGGCTAATCTATATCCCGCATTTTTCAATTGTGTTTTAACCATTGGGAAATAGTCGTACTGATATTTGTAACTCAAATTTTCATCGGCTTTGGTACTTGCATATACTTTGGTTGCCAAATTTTGTGATTCATACATCCAATCTGCAATGGTTCCACTTTGTATTTTTTCTATTTCATCACAAGTTTTGTATGGCAAATTGTGCGCCAATTCTGTGTAACTCATGTTGTATTTATCGATCATATTTTCGTCCCAAACTCTGTGTAAATTGGTTGGTTGACCAAACCATTTTAGTTTGATTTCATTTCCACCTTGGTCAGATTCATGACCAATATGCAATGGTTGGTGCAAATCGCCTACAAAATGGATCAACATTTTTAGATAAAAAATTTTGTCATCATCTGATGATTTTTCATCTTTAATAGTCGCAATACAGAAATTGATTGCTTGGTAAATATCACCATTTGCATTAATTTTAGAATCTTCGTACTTGGTTCCCAAATCAAAATTTACAAAATGCCAAGTATAGAATTTCTTGTACCGATCATCTGATTTTATTTCATCACCAAAAGTGGACATCATTGCCAAAGATTGGTAATTGGTAAGTTTTTTGATTTTTCTGGCGGTACGTTTTTTTATGTTTTGTGCCGCAACTTCACCGATTACTCTGTGTCCTGTTTCTGCCCATGCAAAAAGTAGGTTACAACTGAAAACTAAAAGGAAAATTGGCAACGTTTTTTTTATAATATTCATTTTTTTAATTTATTTGAAATAAAAATATTTGGTTTTTTTGTTTATCCGAAAAATTATTGTCCGAAATCAACAGTAAAGTTTGTTTTCCGTTTGGTAATTTTGGTCCCAAAGAAATTCCTTCAACATTGTCGATGAAAATACCTAAAGTATCCAAATTTAGTACTAATTTTTTAGAATTTTGAATATTTTTCGGAGCATTTTCAGTAGCAATTGTAGCTTTTTTTATATCAAAATCAAAAATTTTGATGGTACAAGCAGCAGTTCCTGTAGAGTAGGAGCGTTCTAAAACTAGCAATTTATCTTTTTTATAATTAATGAAACCAGAGACACCATTCACTGCAAAAGCAGTACTCGGAATTGGTGCTTTTGCAACCGGATCCAAAACATAGAAAAATTGTTGTGTATTTTTTTGTGAATTGATATCAAATTCATAAAATCTAATGATTCCCCCTTTTTGCAAAGTAGAAGTCTCACCATCTTGAAAAATTGGCTCTTCAACATTGGTGTAAATTTTGGTAAAATCAATATTAAAACTAAGACCTTCTAATACGCCGTTTCTTCTAGGACCGGTTTCTGTTGCAGACATTTTCAGGTTTTCAGGAATCTGAAATTCTGAAATATAGTCGCCATTTTCTTTCGTTACAAAAATTGATGGATCCACTAAAATTGGTGGAGTAGTGTTGGTAATTCTATCGCCTTCACTGGTCCAATACAATTGGTTATTGTTTGGGTTGTAACGCACATCTTCTGGATCTACCGAATCGAGTTGATTTTTTCTATAATTTTGAAAAAATTCCTGGTTTTTATTTTTCATAAAAATCACTTTTTCAAAAGTGATGGTATCAATTTTTTGGTCTTTGATTTTTATTTTTGCTTCATAAATTCTTGCATTATTCTTTTCGGAACGATCATCGCTAATCATTAAATAACGGTCGTTTTTTGCATCATAATCAATCCCAGAAAGTCCACCAATTTTCGTCTGTTGAAAACTTGTTTCATACGGAATGGTTTTCACATCCAAAAGCGACAAAGTAGGCACTTTGCTAGTGTTCCAAACCGAGCAACTGTTCAGCACAATTGTAGTACAAATGGCAAGAAAAAGAGAAGGTCTGTATTTCATTTTTGTATGCATAATTCCTTTGCAAATATATTGATATGAATGTAATTTCTAGAGATTATTCACAAAATTGTTCATCAAAATTTTTTAACTTTGGAAAAAAATAAAAATGAGCAATTTAAAAGGAGTTGGTGTTGCTCTAGTAACGCCATTCAATGAAGATTTATCTGTAGATTATGATTCACTTACCAAATTGGTGAACTATAACATCGAAAATGGCACCCATTTTTTGGTGGTTTTGGGAACTACAGCAGAAGCAGCAACACTTTCTAGCACCGAAAAACAAGAGGTAACCAATCATATCATCAAAGTAAATAATGGTAGAGTTCCATTGGTTTTAGGAATTGGTGGAAACAATACTTTGGAAGTAAAAAAACAAATAGAAGAGACCGATTTATCGGCATTTGAAGCGGTACTTTCGGTGTCACCTTATTATAACAAACCGAACCAAGAAGGACTCTATCAACATTATAAAGTTTTGGCTTCTACTGGTAAAAAAATCATCATATACAATGTACCTTCAAGAACTGGACAAAACGTAGAAGCTGCAACAACCTTGCGATTGGCAAATGAATTCCCGAATTTAGTGATGATTAAAGAAGCGTCTCCTAATATTTTGCAATATTTTGATATTATCAGACAAAAACCGACTCATTTTTCATTAGTTTCTGGTGATGATGAGTTTACTTTGCCCGTAACTTTAGCAGGAGGTGATGGTGTAATTTCCGTAATTGGACAAGGTTATCCACGAGAATTTTCTACAATGGTGCAACTCGCTTTTGATGGTAAAGTGAAAGAAGCCTACGAAATCCACAATAAATTGGTAGAAATTACCCGGCTGATTTTTGCAGAGGGAAATCCTTGCGGAATTAAGGTCATTCTTGCAGAAAAAGGCATCATCAAAAATTATTTGAGATTACCTCTGGTTGCTGCATCAGAAGGATTGCAAACCAAAATTAAAGCAGAAATGCAGAAAATATAAGTTAACAAAAATTTTTTTTCAACTTTGTCAAAGTTCTTGCGAAGCAATGGAATCTTTGACAAAGTTTTTTTTATATAAAAATGAAAATCCAAAAAGCAACCATTTCAGACATTCCTATCATTCAAAATATCGCCGAGAAATCTTGGCGCGCTCATTATCCAGGAATTATCACGCATGAGCAAATCGATTATATGCTCGATTTGATGTATTCTGAAAAAGCAATTGTAGAACATTTTGCCAATCCAAATTATCATTATTATTTAATTGGTGATGAGGTGAGTTTTTTTGGAATTATGGGCTTCGAAAATCATTATGAACCACAAACTACGAAATTGCACCGAATTTATTTTCTGAAAGAAGCCAAAGGAAAAGGGTTCGGTACTTTCGCGCTCAATTTTCTAAAAAATGAGGTCGAAAAATCTGGTGATAAACGCATCATTCTAAATGTAAACAAAGAAAATCCGTCGTATCATTTTTATTTAGTACAAAATTTTAAAGTCTATGAAGAAATTGTACTACAAATAGGAAACGGTTTTGTGATGGATGATTATTTGATGGAATTTATTTTACCGTAAGAACGCCGCTTTCAGCGCGTTCAAAAAAAATGAAATTTATTTGAAATATGAAATTCAAATACCACAAACAATATAGATAACCATTGTTACCAAAAATAGGTTTCATTTTTTTGGAGAAATTATTAATGATGAAATGATTCCATCTGAAATAGGAAAATTTGTGGAAGAAAATTTCAAAAAAATCGAACAAGAAATCAACTATTTGGAAATTCACGAATATGTGATAATGCCCAATCATATTCATTTCATAGCAGTAATAAATAATCAAGAAGAAAGAGAACCAAAATTTGTAAACGGATTGCAACCATTGATTCCACATTCTATTTCCTCTTTTACCAATCAATTTAAAGGTGTTATAAAAAAATGGTGCAATAAAATGGTTTTGAAAATTTTGAATGGCAATCGAGATTTCACGATAGAGTAATTAGACACGGAGAAGAATATAAAGCTATAAGATATTACATCAGAAATAATATTAAAAATTGGGAAAAAGATGAAGAAAAATAATCCCCAATTGTAGGAACGCCGCCTTTGGCGCGTTCCATTTTGTAAGAACGCTGCCTTCGGCGCGTTCCAAGAAATCTGAACGCGCCAAAGGCGGCGTTCCTACGAAATTTTTCCCCATTTATTTCGACCTTTGTATTGCTGCACGTAATAATTGCGAAGTGCTGAATTTTCTGGCAATTGCAGATTTCGGTCGGAATCTAAAAGATTTTCTACGGCATTTTTTGCAGATTTTATGACTTTGCCATCGTGTACCAAATCTAATTTTTTGAAATCCATAGTTCCGCTTTGTTGCGTTCCCAAAATATCACCGGGACCACGCAATTGAAGGTCTACTTCAGAAATTTTGAAACCATCATTGGTTTCTACCATAGTTTTGATGCGTTTTCTGGATTCTGCAGACAATTTATCAGAAGACATCAGAATACAATAACTCTGTTCTGCACCACGACCAACTCTGCCACGCAATTGGTGAAGTTGGGAGAGTCCAAATCTTTCGGCGCTTTCTATAATCATAACGGATGCGTTTGGAACATTTACACCCACTTCAATCACGGTTGTTGCTACCATAATATTGGCTTTTCCAGATGCGAAATATTTCATAGCGGCTTCCTTTTCGTCGGGTTTCATTTTGCCGTGCAAAATAGTTGTTTGAAATTCAGGCAACGGGAAATTTTGTGAAATATGCTCAAAACCTTCCATCAGATTTTTGTAATCTAAGGTTTCAGACTCTTCTATTAACGGATAAACGAAATAGATTTGCCGTCCTTTTCTAATTTCTTCTTTACAAAAATTATAGACGAATAATCGGTCTTTTTCGCGGCGATGTGCTGTTACGATTGGTTTTCTACCAATTGGCATTTCATCTATCACAGAAACATCTAAATCGCTGTAGAAACTCATAGCCAAAGTTCTCGGAATTGGAGTTGCGGTCATCACCAGAATATGCGGTGGAATTTTATTTTTCGCCCATAATTTTGCTCTTTGAGCGACTCCAAATCTATGTTGCTCATCTATAATTGCCAGTCCCAAATTTTTGAATTGTACGATATCTTCTAGTACAGCGTGAGTTCCTACCAAAATAGAAAGTTCGCCACTCAATAATTCTTGGTGTATCATTTTTCTTTCGGCAGTTTTGGTAGAACCAGTCAAAAGTCGAACTTTGATTTCGGTGTTTTCTAGCAATTCAGAAATTCCTGCAAAATGTTGCTGTGCCAGAATTTCTGTAGGCGCCATTATGCAACTTTGGAAACGATTATCCATTGCCAAAAGCATCGCAAGAAGTGCAACCATCGTTTTACCAGAACCAACATCACCTTGTAGTAAACGATTCATTTGGATTGGTTTTTTCATATCCAATCTGATTTCTTTTAATACTCTTTTTTGAGCATTGGTCAACTCAAACGGAAGGTATTTTTCATAAAATTTATTAAAAAAATCTCCAACAATTGGCATTGGATTTCCTATGGATGAAGTTTTGTGGTGCAATTTCTTCAAACCATAACCTAATTGAAAAAAGAAAGCCTCTTCAAATTTCAAACGGCGATTTGCGTGCTCGAAATAGGTTAAATTTTTAGGAAAATGGATATTGAGAAAGGCTTCTTGCCGAGACATCAGTTTTTGGGACTGCAAAAGAGAAATAGGTAAATTTTCTTGAATTAAAGTAGGAATTTCCTGACAAATTGTAAACAATGTTTGTTGAAAAAATTTCTGATTCAGTCCACGTTTGGTCAATTTTTCAGAACTTGGGTAAATTGGTCGCAATCGTGCATCTTCGGTTTTTTTGTCGTCGAGTTCAATTTCAGGATGCGACATACTGAAATTACCATTGAATACATTTATTTTCCCGAAAATAAACAGTTCTTTGTTAACAGGAATCTGCTCTTTCATCCATTTGGTGTACCGAAACCAAACCAAATCTAACGTACCAGAATCATCCTGAAATTTTGCTGCAAGTCTTTTCAGGTTTTTTCCGTAGCCAATTTCCTGCAAATCGGTAATTCTGCCTCTCAACTGAATTTCCAGCCCATCTTCTTTGATTTCTGCGATTTTATAGGTTTTAGATTTATCTAAATATCGGATTGGGTAGAAAGTGAGAAAATCTTCCACAGTCGCAATTCCCATCACATTTCTGATGAGTTTGGCTCGTTCTGTTCCGATGCCTTTTAAAAATTCTATAGGAGTATCGAGGTTCAAAGTCCAATATTTAAAGTTCAGGGTTCAAAGTTCAAAGTTTGTTTTGGTTTTTTAGATTTAAAATCATTGCTAGAATTAAGCCTAAAATACCACCTATATAACTAAAATTATGCAAAGAACCAACTGCAACAAAATTTCTAAAATTGATTACATTATTTGGAATAAACCAATTTGTAAATTCGATTTTTGGTAAATTCCCCAAATATAAATACCCAAAAAGTAAACCGATTATTCCTGTAATTAATGTGATTATCAAAACAAAAAGTATTGATTTTAATGAAATTAAATACCTGTTTTTACAATTTTTTTGTCTTAAAGTTGTTAATCCTAAAATAAATCCCAAAATTAATCCAAACCACCAAGTTGCAAGAAATCCTACAATACTTACCAAGATTCTTGGATTTTTTATTTTTTCAATATTATTTTCATTGGCTAAATTAAATTGAATAAACTTAAATTTTGTATAATATTCCGGCGAAACAGTGTAAGAAATTTGGTCGTGCAAAATCCCGTAAATTCCAGCAATCAAAGATGCTGAAATTGCAATGATGAATAAGCATAGAATTTTTTTGAGCATTTTTCTTAAATGATTTTTAAAAATCTAAATTTCGTAAAAATAAAAAAGACTTCCAAATATTTTGAAAGTCTAAAAGTTAATCTTCAATTTTTGATTTGAATTGGTATTTCTCCCATTCATCGCGCGTTTTGATGTTTTTGTACTCACCAGAAGCAAACATATGTAGGTAGGGTTCTAAGTCTTTTGCAGAGAAAAATCCCATCATAGAAGTGATTGGTCTGCCTGTTTCATCTAAAAATACTACAGATGGATATCCGCTGATATTCATGAATTGCGCAAATTCGTGCAGTGCATTTCTACCTTTAGACTTAGGTTTGAAATTCGGATTGGTGAAAATTCGCTCAAAATAATTCACATTTTCGGTACCTTCTGCATTGAATTTTACAGCGTAATAATTACTATTGATGTATTTCACAATTTCAGGATGTGAGTAGGTTCTTTTCTCCATCATTTTGCATGGTCCACACCAATCAGTATAAAAATCGATTACAATTTTTTTTGGTTCTTTTTTTTGTGCTTCCAGTGCTTGGTTCATACTCATCCAATTGATTTGAGCAAAAGACCAGCTTACAGAAAACATCAATAGAAATAATAGTAGTTTTTTCATCTTTGTATTTTTTTATTAATAAAAATGGGATTGCATGTTTTTATCTCACTTCCTGCATCAATTTTTTTACTAATGGAGATATCAAAATCAGTACCACACCTGCAATTAGTGAGTAAAGTCCCAATTGTTTGTAACCTTCTGTGTAAGTATATAATGCGTCCAGATTAGAAGAGCCTTCTTTGGTTGTTGCCATACTTGCACCTATAATTCCTGCAACGTATTGTCCGTAAGCAGAAGCCAAAAACCACATTCCCATCATCATTCCTTGTAATTTTTCGGTGGAAAGCTTCGTCATAATAGACAAGCCAATTGGTGACAAACACAGTTCACCAAAAGTGATTACCAAAAGTGCAATGGTAAAAATATTAAGAGAAGTTACTCCTTGTAAGTTTGCGAAAAATTTGGTAGCAAACAATACATAATATCCCAATCCTAAAAATATGAAACCTAAACCAAATTTAATAATAGTATTAGGTTCCTTATTTCTTTTACTAAGCCAAAGCCAGATAAAACTAAATACAAAAGCGAAAACTATTACGAAAAATGCACCACCAGAATTGTTTATTCCGTTTGGATTTGCATTGAAAAATAATAATTTGTGACTTAAATGTTCTGCTGCAAAAATACTCAATGAACCACCACTTTGCTCATAAATTCCCCAAAAAAATATAGAAAATACAATGAAAACCAAAGCTGCCCATAATTTATTTCGTTCCGCTTTGTTTACTAATGACATTTCATAGAAAAGATAAAGTAATGTTAAAGGACCAATGGTCCACATAAAATAATTGGTATATTTAGGAACCGAAACCATCATCATAATTACTGGAACCAACGCCAATGTTATTACGTAAGTTCCGTACTCTTTCCATTTTTCTATGTTTTGAAAACTACCATCTGCAAGCAATTTTGTAGGTTGAAGTCCAATTGGTCCTAATTTTTTTTGCGTGAAAATGAAATTGACCAATGAAATAACCATCACAATTGCAGCCAAACCAAAAGCGACATTCCAGCGTTTGTTTTCCGGAATAAATCGTGAAAACATATCACCTGTTCCTATTGCAATACATACATAGCCTCCAATTAAAGCACCAATGTTGATTCCTGCATAAAACAAAGAAAATCCTGCATCTGTTCTATGATCATTAGGTTTATATAATTGCCCTACCATTGAAGAAATATTGGGTTTGAAAAAACCAGTTCCTATAATTGTAAATGAAATCCCCAAAAAGAAAAACTGATGTGGATTAAAAGCCAAAATCAAACTCCCAACAATCATTAGCAATCCACCCCAAAAAAGTGATTTTCTAAATCCTAAAATTTTATCGGAAAAAAGACCTCCTACAAACGTGAAAGCATATACAAATGCTTGTGTTGCAGCGTATTGTAATTGTGCATCATCTTTTTTCATCAGCAATTCGTATACCATAAAAAATGTTAGCATACCGCGCATTCCGTAGAAGCAGAATCGTTCCCACATTTCTGAGAAGAAAAGCGACCAAATTTGTTTAGGATATTTGCCTTTGAAGTCTTGTATTTGTTCCAGAGTCAGGTTCATAATTTTTGGTGGTTTTATGAGGCGTTGTTCGCACTCAAAGCTATAACAACGCTTTATCGTACGAAATTAGAAAAAACCACCGAATAATCAGTGGTTTTATATTTGTTTTTTGTGGTAATTATTTAATACCGTGCATTAGTTTTTTCATAAAAGGCATAAGGAAAACCAAAATAATTCCTCCAACAATAGGGATCAAAGTAAATATGAGGAAAAAACCAGATAAACCAATTTCTTCCGAAATTTTATCAATGGAACCTCCCATTTTTCCAGCCAATTTATTACCAATGGCAATGGCAAGATACCAAATTCCGTACATCAAAGACAGCATTCTTGCAGGTACCAATTTGCTTACATACGACAAACCAACAGGTGACAAACACAATTCGCCCAACGTATGCATAAAATAAGCGAAAACTAAAAATAACAAACTTACCGAAGCAGTTTTTGCACCTACAGGAATCGTACTTGAGCCAAACGCCAAAACCCCGAAACCAAGTCCTAAAAAGGTAAGACCGGCTGCATATTTGTAAGCGGCAGGAATTTGCGTTCTTTTTTCCCAAAATTTTGAAAAAAACGGAGACAAGGTTACTATAAATAATGCATTGAGGATGATAAACCAAGATGCAGGAATTTCGGTTTGTGTATTGCTAAACTCCCGATAATTCATAAAAATGACAATTCCCCAAAGTATAATAAAACTGATGGGTAAAATGATGTTAGCAACAAAATATTTTTTGATGGTTTTTTTAAGCAAATTGAACATTACAAACGTGAAAATTCCCAATGGTACTACCGAAAGCAACGTATTTACAATTTTGAAAATCACACTTGCGCTACCTTCCAACGTTCGGTTAGTGTAATCTTTGGCAAAAATCGTCATAGAACCTCCTGCTTGTTCGAAACTTGCCCAAAAAAACACTGTGAAAAATGCAAAGATACTCACTGCAATCATTCGGTCTCGTGTGATGCTCGCATATTGCGAAATTCTTTTAATAATGATGAAAAAAAGCAGATCAATTGCCGTAATTATCATCAAATTATTGGCTTGCATTCCCATTAAATTAAATCCAAGAAAATCGTTCCCCGAAATTTTGGAATAAGGGTCGTAAATAACATACGTAAACCCAAAAATACCAATGATGGAAATAATGACCATATCAAACGTTGAGAAAGGATTTCTTTTGTCGGTGTCCAAAACATCGGTGTTTTGTGCTATATTTTTTTCAGATTTTATGGGTTGAAGTCCTACTTTTCCTAAAATATTTTGTGCAAAATAGAAGTACAACATCCCAAAAAACATAAAAATACCAGCCAATCCGAAACCATAACTCCAAGAAATTTTTTCGCCAACATAACCGCAAACTAAGGTGCCAAGAAACGCTCCTGAATTTACGCCCATATAGAAAATAGAGTAGGCCGCATCTTTTTTCTCCTGATGGTCTTTGTACAAAGAACCAACTATAGAAACCATATTTGGCTTGAAAAATCCAATTCCAGAAACCAACAAAGCCAAACCTAAATACAGAAAGAAAGGTGTTTCTACCGCCATAGAAGCGTGTCCGCAAGTCATAAGAAATGCACCCAACAAAACGGCTTTCCTGAATCCCAAATATTTATCTGCAAAATAACCACCTATCATTGTGGTGAGGTACGCAAGAGAAGTGTAAGAGCCGTATAAAGCCATTGCATTTTCACGTTCCCAGTTCCAGCCAAATTTCTCTAAAGAACTGGTAAGAAATAGCACCAATAAAGCGCGCATCCCATAATAAGAAAATCGTTCCCACATTTCGGTAAAAAAAATGGTAAATAAACCAGCTGGATGACCGAAAATTTTGGTCTCAAAAAAATTGGAGTTGTTGTTTTGCATTGATTTTTAATTTTTACAAACTTAAAGAAAAAACCTTAAAGAAGTTGTCTTTAAGGTTTTTGATATTGTTTTTTAGCGTTTCCTATTTTAATTTACTCCATGCATTTTCTTTTCTAACCAACGACTCATCACGAATAGAATTGCTGCAGCAATACCACACATTACAATGAATACTAAGAAGAAATCAAACAAATTAGCAATTTCAAATCCAAGGAAATGAGTTACTTTCTCACCTTCTCCACTTTCACCACCACCAGGAATTAGAGCAGATAAAGTCCCTGCAAATTTATTTGCAGCAGCATTTGCCAAAAACCAAGTTCCCATTAATAAAGATGAAAATCTAATTGGGGATAATTTTGAAACCATAGATAAACCAATAGGAGATAAACAAAGTTCTCCCATTGTGTGGATTAAGTATAAACCAATTAACCAAAACATTGAAACTTTGTCCATTCCACCAATTCCGTACACTGCAAAAGCAATAACGATATATCCTAATGAAACCAAAGCCAAACCAATCGCCATTTTTTTAGGTGAAGATGGTTCTAAACCTTTGTTTCCTAATCTTAACCATAATGATGAAAATAATGGTGCTAATAAAATAATTGCCAATGGATTTACTGATTGGAAATAACTTGCAGGCATTTCCCAACCAAATAGTGTTCTATCGGTTTGTCTGTCTGCAAAAATGGTTAATGAAGCACCAGCTTGTTCGAAAGCTCCCCAAAAGAAGATAACGAAAAAGGCCAAAATGAAGATTACTAAAATTCTATCGCGTTCATCTTTGGTAAGAGATTTATCTGTTAAAATAATTAATGGCATTACAATCATTGCGCCATAGATGAAATATCCAATAAGATCAACATCGCTATTGAACATTGTTTTGAAATTCATCAAAAAGAAAATAAGACCAATAGAAGCTAAAACAATTCCAACTTGTGCAATCCCAAATTTCTGTGTTGGCATACCAATAGGTTTGTTATCGGCATCTACCAAAAGTCTGTTTTTTTGTAAAACAAAGGTAATTAGGCCAATTATCATTCCTATTCCAGCTGCTAAAAAGCCCCATTTAAAATCAATTTTTTCAGCCAAAGTTCCACAAACAAGTGGAGAGAAAAATGCTCCTAAATTAATTCCCATATAGAAAATGGTAAATGCAGCATCAATTCTTCTATCACCTTTTGGATATAATTGACCAACCATCGTAGAAATATTTGGTTTGAAGAAACCATTACCAATATTGAGTAATGTAAGTCCAATCCACATCAAAGTTATCGCAGAAACACCGCTACTTGCAGCACTGAAAAACATGGTGAATTGACCAAGTGCCATCAAAACACCTCCAATTTCTATACTTCTTCTGTTTCCTAAAAATCGGTCGCTTAAATAGCCTCCCAAAAGTGGAGTTAAATATACCAAACCTGTATAACTACCGTAGATATTAGATGCTTCTGAATCTGGCATTAACAACATTTTCGTCATATACAAAACGAAAATTGCTCTCATTCCGTAGTACGAAAATCGCTCCCACATTTCGGTCATAAATAGCAGGTATAAACCTTTAGGATGTCCTTTTTGAACTGATGAATCCATATATAATTTGTTAAAATTTGTTAATGAGCAAATATAGTTTTTTTTTGGTTTTTTCTAAAAAAAAACTTTGATAAAGATAATTTTGCATAGCGAAAACTTTATCAAAGAAGAAAACTTTTAGAAAAATGAAGCTTTTACTTCCCGTCTAAAATTACAGGAGAATTTCCACTTCCCATAATGATTGTTTTGGCATTGTCAGAAGTTGCCATTTCTTTGTACGCCTTTATTTGCTCATATTTTAGCAATTCTGGAGTTAGGGTAGAGTTGATTTTTGCTTGGTAATCTGCAATACCTTGTGCTTCTACTCGTTTTCTTTCGGCTTCTTGTTTTTCTTTTTGCAGTACAAATTGCATTTTTTGGGCTTCCTGTTCTGCCTGAATTTTTTGTTCTATGGTAGATTTTACAGCTTGTGGAAGTGCAATATTTCTGATGAGGATATTTTCTAAAACAATGCCTCTTTTCTTAAATTCTCTTTCCATTTCTTTGAAGATTCTATCTTGAAATTCTTCTCTTTTGGTAGAGTAAAGCGCAACTGCATCGAAACGAACAGCATTGTCCCGAATTTTGGTTCTAGCCAAAGGTCGTATGATTTTATCTTGGTAATCTGCACCAGTTTCTTTCAATAATTTGGGTGTTTCCAGTGGATTCAATCGGTAGAGAACGGTAAGATCCATCGTAACTTCTAGACCATCATTGGTAAGAACTCTAATTGCATCATCACCTTGTAATGCTCCTTCATTATGTACTGCACTCATTGTATAATTTTGGGTTCTCACGTCTAGTTTCTCTATGTCAACCAATGGATTGATGAGGTTCATGCCACTTTCTAAAATTCCGGGTTGTACTTTGCCGAACAATTTTTTCACACCGACATATCCATTGTCAATCTGTACCAAAGACGCCATCAAAATACCCAAAACTATGGCAGCAATTCCTACCAGTTTTACACTACCAGAAAGTTTTTGCAGACCAGAATTTGCAGGTACGGTTTTCAGATAATTCACCCCGAAAAGTAGAATCATAAGTCCTGCAATTATTAATAACCAACTCATTTTATTATTTTTTTAATTAGAACAAATTTACACCAATATTTCTGATTATTTGAAAGTATTTTTTTTACTAATGAGCGCAGATTTTTTTTATTTTTGAAAAAAAATCAATCAAATTATTAATGATGGATTGGGAAACTGTTTTAGCACCTATTAAAAATTCTGACTTTTTTGATGAACTTTGGCAAAAAGTGGAGTCAGAATATTATTCCAATACTTGTTTTCCACCTAAAGAACAAGTTTTTCGTGCTTTCAAACTTACTCCATTTTCTGAAGTGAGAGTCGTAATCATAGGTCAAGATCCTTATCATAATGATTTTCAAGCAAATGGTTTGTGTTTTTCGGTTTCAGATCGTGTTTCTGCGCCACCTTCACTTAAAAATATTTTCAAAGAATTGCAGGATGATTTGGGAATTTTTAAAAATTCTAATGAGTTAGATTCTTGGGCGAAACAAGGCGTACTTTTGCTAAATGCGACGCTTACAGTTCGAGCGCACGAACCTAATTCTCATAAAGATTTGGGTTGGGAAAAATTTACAGATTTTATCATTAAAGAAATTTCGGATAAAAAAGAAAATGTGGTTTTTGTTTTGTGGGGCGCATTTGCACAAAAAAAAGCTTCGCTCATAGATGAAACGAAGCATTTTATCATTCAGTCGGCGCATCCTTCTCCGTTTTCGGTGTACAGAGGTTTCTACGGAAGCAGACCTTTTTCTAAAATTAATGAATATCTGATTTCTAAAAATAAGAAACCGATAAACTGGTAGTGAATTTTTATGATTTACCGTTCTTTTGCGTGAGCGATTGCAGTGGAAATCCTTTTTTTTGTGGC
>CALFIE010000020.1 GCA_937876095.1 uncultured Flavobacteriales bacterium
TCAAAAATGTTTTGGTTTAAGAATTATATGCAATGGAATAAAAAAGGAATTATGATAAAACTAAATGGTTCTTGAAGCAAAAATTATAGATTTGAAGAAATAAGTAATTTTAATATTAAAAACAACGAATTAATCATTGTTAAATTTAACGGACAAATAAATGGTTTCAACTTACAAAACATTGAACCTGAAAGTATAAACAACCTGATTAATATTTTAAAAACTAATACTTAATAATCATTTACAGAAAAAATTAGTTTTAAATGATACTTTGCATTTATTGAGTTAGCAATTAACTAATAAATTATATTAATTAAAAAAACAATAAAAAAATGAAGAAAGAAAATTGGTTTAAAAATCCCAATAAAAATATTATAATAATTTTTACTATTCTCACATTTATTGGTTTGCTTTTAACAATAATTGCTATGACTGATTTTTTTAAAGAGTCACCTTTTCAAAGTAAATATTTATTACTTTGGTTTATTAACATATTTAGTATTATTACTCTGATAAAGTTATACAATAACTATTCAAAAAGTAAATAAAACGTCTGCAGATAACTTCGGTTTTGCAATATGCATTTTTTAGTAGCAGTTGAAATTATTGCAAATTTTTATACAAGACAATTTTAATCGTAGATCAAAATGAAAATTAAACACGCCTTAATAATTTTTTCAATAGGATTTTTGATAAGTATTTTTGGAGCTTTTCTAAAAATAACACATCTCAATATTGGACCTTTTACAGGTAATGTTGCTTTTGCAATTAGTTCTATGTTAGAAATTACTGGAATATTGCTATTGCTCTACAAATTATTTACCAGTCAAAAATTTAGAGATTTCTTGAATTGGTAAAAAAATTGAAATAAACAATTCTGCAAATTTCAGTTTTACAACAAATAGATTTTAACCTCATTGTTTTTATTTGAAGTTTCTTACCAAGCTAATTTCCATAATTTTTATATATTTAACCGCTTGTTTTTAATAAACTATGGATTGTAAAAATTGCGGAACACCTGTAGAACAGACTTTTTGCCCAAAATGTGGGCAAAACATCAGCGAGAAAAGATTAGATTTTAATTTTTTCTATGAAACCTTCAACAAGAAGTACAATCCACTAAAATCACACAAAACACTTTTTGGGTTTTTCAAATCTCCAAAAAAAACTATCCTCGATTTTCTGGATTGCAAAAGAGTAGATATTCTGGATCCAGTTGCTGTACTATTTCTATCAGTCGGACTCACCATTTTGCTAAATAGTTTTTTAGAAAAACACACTCCACCAAAACCTAAATCTGATGTAGATGACATCAAAATTTGGGTAGAAATGCAACAAATGTATAATGATCACGCTGCATTGTTCTCGTTTCTGATCATCATTCCGGTTTCTTTTTTAACTTGGTATTTCCTTCGGAAAAAGAAATTCAACTTATCAGAACATATCGCAATCAACACCTATCTGAATAGTTATAATTTCCTATTATCACTTTTTGTGACGGTCATTAGTTTTATAGAAATGAAATTGGGTTATACTCACAATTTTTCGCAAATTTTGAGTTTACTTATTTTTGTATATATCTCATTGATTTTCAGTAATATAATAGATGGTAAATTTGCATTTGGTAGTTTTATAAAATATGTTTTGGCCAATTTCTTTTTCTACTTTTTTGGCATCATCATTGTAATTCTGTTCATACTTACAGTTAGTGCATCTGAACAGTCATAAACTGAGAAATTTTTCTTTTCAAAAAAATCAAATGACCTTTTTTTGATGGTTGATTTTCTACAATGGTATTATTGTTGATATTTTTTTTAACTTTGATGATGATATAATTCCAAATATGCAAACTTGTATAGAATGTGGCGAAAATTTTGCGGGCAGATCCGACAAAAAATTCTGTAGCGATGGTTGCAGAAACGCTTTCAATAACAAGCAAAACAAAGATGCAACCAATCTGATGCGCAATATACACAACAAATTGCGCAAAAATTATAGAATTCTATCACTCCACAATTTTAATGATAACAAAGCAAAAACCACCAAATCTAAACTCATAAGTGAAGGTTTTGATCCTGAATTTTTCACCAACCTGAAAACCTACAAAAACGGTTCAGAATACCGATTTATCTACGATATTGGTTACAAATTTTTAGAAGATGATTGGATTTTGTTGGTAAAAAAAGATACGTAAATTTGTACCCGAACTATTTGGTAATGAAAATGAAGAAAATACTATTCTGTTTGCTATTTTTAGGCGCATTTGCAATTAGCAATGCACAAAAAAACGGAAAAAACATCACTATAAAAACCACTAATATGGTAGGTGAAACCATCAAAATGTCTTTGTACACTGGTAATTACAAAAATCCGGTGACAATAGATAGCATTAAAATTAGCCAACCAAATGAAGTAGTGAAATTTGTAGAACCCAAAAAAATAATTTCTGCAATTTACCAACTCAGTATTGCAGGTGATGCTAAAAAAATAGACATTGTAGTAGACAATGGTTCGGTTCTAAATTTTGATTTGAAATATAAGGATATCACACAAATTACTACTACCAATCCTCTGAACAAAGAGTTTCTGGACTATCAACATTCTCAAATCAAAAGTGTGAGAAATCAACTAGAAAAATCTTTTGTAAAGAAATATCCAACTTCTGTTTTGGCACTTTTTTCTCAAATGGAAATACGAAAAGATGAAAGTGCAACGATTATGCAACAGAAATCTGCCGATTCTAGAGCCATTTATTTGAAAGGTTTTGATCTGAATGATAAACGCATCAAACTATTACCAAATGTGTATTCATTTTTGCTAAGTTATGTCACGCTAAATCCTATTAACAATACCGAGTACAAAGAAAATGTAAATGTTTTGCTCAACAAGCAAAATTGCAATTCTCCTAATTTTCAGTTTTATTTGGCTTGGATTTTCAAAAATTTTGATTTTTATGCACAAAATCAACTGTTTGATTCTTACCAATACACCTTCAATACGTACCTTAATGATAAAGTATGCATAGATAAATTCCCAAAATTTTATAAAAAAATCAGTGAATCTTTGTCAAAATACCAGAAAATTCCTGTAGGTTCCACTCTACCCGAATTTGAGATGTTAGATTTTGATGAAAATCGTTTGCAATCGAAAACCACATTTGTAAAATCACCTTACACTTTTGTGATGTTTTATGATCCTGCTTGTTTGCACTGTCAAGAATTAACTCCAAAAGTAACCGCTTTTTTTGATGAACTAGAAAAAAAAGGCAATAGCAAATTTCAAAAAATTGCCATCATCAATACCCCACAAAAATCAGAATGGAAAAATTTTGTAGAAAGTAAAAATCTCAAAAATTGGATTAACACAAAAATTCCAGATGAGGACAAAGATTTTGCGACCAGATTAGATATCTCTGGAAATCCAGTGTTCTACGTAGTAGATAAGAATGGGAAAGTTATATTGAAAAACTACAATCCAGAATTTATACAAAATTTACAGAACAGCAATCCTTAATCTCCATCTTCGTGATTGGTAATTAACCTGATTTTGTCCGGCAAAATTTCAATTTTTTGGGATTTGTAGAGTCCGCCAATTGCTTTTTTGAAATTTTTCTTGCTCATTTGCAATTCCTCTTTTATTTCTTCGGGTGTAGAAGTATCAGATAAATAGAGCAAACCATAATTGCGCTGTAGATTTTCAAGAATAATTTTCTGGAATTCATCTATGTTTTCATAACCTTGTGGTTGCAGAGAAACATCTATTTTACCATCTTCTCTGATGGTTTTTATGTAGCCAATTTCCTCAGACAAAGGATAGAGTTTTTTGTACACATCAGAAGCGTAAATCAGCCCGATGTATTTCTTATTGATGACTACATTCCAACCTAATTCGCTTTCTCCCATCAAAATCAAATCTACTTTGTCGCCTTTTGCAAAAGGTAAATCGTCGTATTGCGGATTTCGTTTGAATTTGGTAGTTCCTGTAATTCTATTAGATATTTCGTCTATATAAACATGTACTAAATAGCGTTTTCCTTCTACTATTTTCAGTTTCTGCTGTTTGTACGGCACAAAAACATCTTTTATAATTCCCCAATCCATAAAAGCACCACTTGGTAAAGCTTGCACGCAATTCATCACGGCAAATTCATCTACTTCTGCGTTTGGATTTTCGGTTGTTGCTTTTAGTTTATCATCATCTTGGTACACAAAAACTTCTATTTCATCGCCAATTAGTGCATTTTCGGGAGCAAAAATTTTTGGGAGAAATGCTTTTTCGCCTTCTTCATCTATCAGAATAAGTCCTGAAGAATTGTGCTCATAAATTTTTAGAAATTGGGTTTTACCGAGTTGCATAATTGGTCAAAAAATAGAATTAATGTTGCAAAGGTACGTTAATTTGAAGCGTTTTTTTTACAAAAAATAGCTAATATTACTTTTGTAATTCTTCAATTTGGTGTTTTGCAAAAGCGGCTGCATTGGCGTTTCCGAACTCCATCATTTTTTCATAATATTCTATTGCACTTTTTTTATCCCCTTTTTTGGTATAACATTGTGCAATATTAGAAAGTACAACAACATCTTTTGGATTAATTTTTTCTGCTTTCAACAGTGGAATCAAACCTTTATCATATTCTTTTTTAAGTATATACGTTATAGAAAGATTAGACAAACTTTCAACGTGATCAGGATAAAATTTCAACACTTCATTGGCAATTTCTTGCATATTTTTCAGCAAAGACTCGTCATTCGTTCTATATAATTGAACTTGAAAATTATGAATTCTTTGCAAAAAAAATGTTTTTCCTTTGCTATTTTTTTCGTTATCTATCCAATCGTTGTTATTTTTTGTGGAATAATCTATGGTTGCCAAAATTTCCTTGGTAAAATTACTCCAATCCTTAATTTCTCCAAAAACAAAAATTTTACCAAAACGCATATCCAATCGATTAGGATACAACTTGATACCTTCATCTATTTTCTCAAATCCTTTTTGGATATCAGATTTTCGAAAATCAAATTTATTACCTAAATAAAAGGAATTTTTATTCAAACTATCTTTTAATAAATAACTTTTATCAGAAGATTTTTGTGAGGTTAACGATATTTTTTCTTTTCTAGATTTTAAAAGATAGTAATTGAAATAACTGGTAAATAACTCTGCATTTTCTGGCTCAACTTTTTCCCAATTTTTCAGTAATTTTAATTGATTAATGGTGTCATTCTCTTTCAACAATTTTTCAAAATCACTCTTGTAATTTTGTGCAAAAGATAATTGAGTAACAAACAAAGAAAAAACTATCAAAAAAATATTTTGCAATTTCATATTATCAAATTTTTATAATTATTCTGCAGCTTTTAGTAATTCTGCAATATCAAATTTTACCATTTTCATAAATGCTTGCATTGTTTTGTGTGCTTTTTCGGGATCACTCATCAGTTTCCCTAAAATATCTGGAACAATTTGCCAACAAACACCAAATTGATCACTTAACCAACCACATGCTTTTTCTTTACCGCCATTTTTAAGTAAATTTTCCCAATAGTAATCTATTTCTTCTTGCGTTTCACAATTAATGCACAAAGAAATGGCTTCAGAATGCGGATGTTGTGGACCTCCATTTAGTCCTATAAAATTTCTACCGTTCAATTCAAAACTTACCACAAAAGGATTTTCGGCAGTAATTCTAGAATTGGGAAAAATTTGGGTGTAAAATTCTGCAGCTTGTTTTGCATTACCATCAAACCAAAGACATGGGAAAATTGGTGAAATCATCTTTTAAATTTTAGATTTTAAAGATAATGAATTTTAAAATATCTTCATTTTTTAAAAAAATTTTAAAATTTAAAAATAAAAAATAAAAGCGAAAATGCTTATTTATTTTTTTTATAGCATGTTTTACTATGCTTTATTGAATTGCAACTTCGTGGCTTTAATATTGAACTAAAGTATGAAATTTGGTTCAGAAATGTTCTAAAAATTCACCAAACTGCAGCCTCGATTGTAGCGGAAATCCTTTTATTTTTCTTTGATAAATGGAAAAATAAAAGATTGGAGCGAAAAGCGGGAAATGTCTGCCACAAAAAAGAGAAGCATCAACTTCTCTTTTAATTATTTTAAATTCTAATTTTTTAATCTAAAATTACATATGCAGCGCACGTTTTCCGGTTGCATCTAGTGCTGCTTCTTTTATAGCTTCTGCATAAGTTGGGTGTGCGTGAGACATTCTAGAAATATCTTCTGCACTTGCACGGAATTCCATCGCAGTTACAGCTTCTGCGATCAAATCTGCTGCTCTTGCACCAATCATATGAACTCCCAAAACTTCATCGGTTTTTTCGTCTGCAATAATTTTGATGAGTCCATCTACATCTCCAGAAGCACGGCTTCTACCAAGTGCACGCATTGGGAATGAACCAATTTTTATGGCTTTTCCTTCTTCTTTTAGTTGTTCTTCGGTTTTGCCGACACCTGCAACTTCTGGCCAAGTGTACACTACTCCCGGAATTAAGTTATAATTGATATGAGGTTTTTGTCCAGCCAAAGTTTCAGCCACAAAAACGCCCTCTTCTTCAGCTTTGTGAGCCAACATTGCACCTGCTACTACATCACCAATTGCATAAATATTAGCAACATTGGTTTGTAAATGATCATTGGTTTTTACTCTGCCTCTTTCATCTAAATCTACGCCAGCTTTTTCAAGACCAAGACCTTCTGTATAAGGTTTTCTACCTACAGAAACCAAACAATAATCTCCTTCTACTACTACTTCTTCTCCTTTTTTATCTTTTGCAGTTACTTTTACTGTATTTCCTTTTCTTTCTACGGCTTGTACAGCGGTAGAAAGCATAAATTTCATTCCTTGTTTTTTCAAAACTTTGGTCAGTTCTTTAGACAAAGCTCCATCCATTGTAGGAATTATTTTATCCATAAATTCTACTACGGTCACTTGAGAACCTAATCTAAGATAGACAGAACCCAATTCTAGACCAATTACACCACCACCAATTACCACCAAATGTTTTGGGATTTCTTTCAGATTCAAAGCTTCGGTAGAAGTAATTACTCTTTCTTTATCTAATGTAATGAAAGGAAGCGAACTCGGTTTGGAACCGGTTGCAATAATCGCGTATTTAGAATCTAATAATTCGGTAGAACCATCTTTTTTGGTCACTTTTATTTGAGTAGCGCTCTCAAAACTACCAACTCCTTCAAAAACGGTGATTTTATTTTTGTCCATCAGGAAATTAATTCCTTTGGTAGTTGCATCTACTACTTCGTTTTTGCGGGCAATCATTCTTGCCAAATCTGCTTTAGGTTCATTAATTAGAATTCCATGATCTGCAAAATTGTGTGCCGCATTGTGGAAATGTTCTGAACTGTCTAAAAGTGCTTTGGAAGGGATGCAACCAACATTTAGGCAAGTTCCGCCCAAAGTAGAATATTTTTCGATAAGTGCGGTTTTGAAACCTAATTGAGCGCATCTGATTGCTGCAACATAACCACCTGGTCCTGAACCAATGATGGTAACATCAAATTGTGACATATTGTTATATTTTTTTATTAAAATTTATTTCTTGCGAATTTACAGATTTTACCACAAAGCCACAAAAGTCTTTTCACAATGTTCACAAAGATTATTGAAATGTGGGTTTTGTAATTTTCTTTGTAAAATTACGCTTATACATTTTCTAAAACCTCTTCATACTTTTTCAAAATAATTTCTTTAGAAAATCTTGATTCTATGGAATTTCTGATGGATTTTTTGTCGTGGTTATCTGCTAAAATTTCTACGATTTTTTTAGCAAAATTCTGGTGATTCTCAATATCGGAAATTTCACCATTCAATTTTGGTTGTATAATTTCATTAATTCCGCCTTTGCAATTGTTGGCTAAAGCGTAACAAGAGCAAGCTCCTGCTTCTAACAAAACATTGGGAAAACCTTCATATCTTGACGAAAGTATAAATAAGTCAGCAAATTTAAGAAACTGGTAAGGATTTTTTTGTTGTCCGTGAAAAATGACATTTTCTAAACCCAACTCTTTCTTCATCTGGTGAAGTTGTTCTTTGTCTTTTCCGCCTCCTAAAATGTGAAGCAGTATTTTTTCATTTTTTAGGAAAGAAAAAACATTCAAAAGATTATCAAAACCTTTTCGTTGAGAGAGATTTCCTATGGCAACCACATTTCTGTAGTCATCTTTGAAAGCAATTGGTTTTTCAGAAAGTTGTAGTTTTTCATTTATAAAATCAAAATCTACTGGATTATTGATTTTGGTGACTTTGTTTGCTTTTATTGCAAAATTTTGGAGCAAATCGGTCATCATATCGTCACTTTGGCAAATGATTTTATCATAATTATTGTAAAATTTATAGAAAAAACGGATTTCTTTTCTGGTAACGTGCTCAGAAACCACATTGGTTTCTCTTGCAATGAATTTTATTTTTGGGAAAAGTTTGATAAAGAGTGCCAAATATGCATTTACCTCACCAAATCCACTGAAAACGATATCTGGTTTACGTTTTCGGATTTCATTCAAAATAGGTTTTAGAGAATTCCGAATTCGTTGTGTTTTTAGATCTATGATTTCTACGTCTTTTTTTAAAAAATCTAAATAACCTCCAGTTTTTCTGAGGAGCATTATTTTTGGCTCAAATTTTTCACGCGGAAGATGATTGGCAATGGTTGTTACAATGCGTTCTGCACCGCCCATTTCCAAATCTGGAAGTATAAAAATAATGGAGATTTTTTTCACTAAAAATTAATTCGCTACATCTGAAATGAATTTAATACGTAGTGTTCGCACTTCTTCATCAGTAAGATCGTCACCAAATTCCGACAACAAGACCTTCATAGAATCGCTCTCAGATTCTTTCATAAAATCCATAAATTCATCTACCACATCTTCATCAAAATTTTCATCAACGTAGTAGTCAATATTCAGTTTAGTACCTTGATATACAATACTTTCCATTTCAGAAAGCAATTCATCCATCGATAAATTTTTGGCTTTTGCAATGTCTACCAAATCAATTTTTTTGTCGGTATTTTGTATGATGAAAACTTTGTGGCTCGATTTGTTGGCAACTTGTTTCAGCACCATATCTTGAGTACGTTCTATGTCGTTTTCTTCTACATATTTCGCAATGAAATTTGCAAATTCTTTTCCAAATTTTTTGGCTTTTCCGTCACCTACTCCATATATTTTGCCAATTTCTTCGATCGTGATAGGATATTGCACCGTCATATCTTCTAAACTTGGATCCATAAAAACGGTGTAAGGTGGAATCCCGTGTTTTTTGGCAACGGTTTTTCGCAAATCTTTTAACTGACTGAACAAATTCTGATCTAGACTACCACCTGATTGAATTTGCACCTGGTCTGAATCTGCTTTGGTTTGAGCCAAATCATACTCTCGGTCTTCTGCGATTAGGAATGGTTTTTTATCTTTACCATCTATGATATTTTGACCTTTTTCGGTGATTTTCAAAACACCATACGTTTCAATATCTTTTTGCAAATAATTTTGCACTGTTGCTTGTCTAATGATGGATTTCCAATAATTTTCAGATTCATTTTTCCCAATACCGAAATGTTTGGTCTGCTCTAATTTATACGATTTTGTAACCGGATTTTCTTTACCAACAATCACTGAAATCAAGTCTTTGGTTCGGAATTTTTCTTCTAAAATTTTTACCAAATTCAGTACTACTTTCAGATCATCAGTTACCTCTTTCAGTTTTGGCGGATTGGCAGAATTGTCACACATTTTGGCTCCGTCTCCGTTGATTGGATCAAATTCTTCACCAAAATAATACAACAGGTATTGTCTTCTACTCATAGAAGTTTCGGCATAACCAACTACTTCATTGAGTAATTGCAATCCAATTTCTCTCTCTGAAACTGGTTTTTGCGCCAAAAATTTTTCTAATTTTTCGATATCTTTTGGATCATAAAATGCCAAACAAATTCCTTCACCACCATCTCTACCAGCTCTACCAGTTTCTTGGTAGTAACTTTCGAGCGATTTCGGGATGTCATAATGAATTACAAAACGTACATCTGGTTTATCTATTCCCATACCAAAAGCTATGGTCGCAACTATAATGTCGGCTTCTTCCATCAAGAATTTATCTTGATTGGTCACTCTGGTTTTTTGGTCCAGACCAGCGTGATAAGGCAATGCATTGATACCGTTTACTTGCAACAGTTGTGCAAATTCTTCCACTTTTCTTCGGCTTAAGCAATACACAATTCCCGATTTTCCGCGGTGTTGATTTACAAATTTTACAATTTCTTTATCAATATTTACTTTTGGGCGTACTTCATAGAACAAATTGGAACGATTGAAACTATCTTTAAAAACCACCGCATCTGTCATACCCAAAGTTTTTTGAATATCATCTTGCACTTTTGGAGTTGCAGTTGCAGTAAGCGCAATTACTGGGACATTGGCAATTTTATCAATAATCAATTTCAGATTTCTGTATTCTGGTCTGAAATCGTGTCCCCACTCAGAAATACAGTGTGCTTCATCTATAGCAACGAAAGAAATAGGCATTTCTTTCAAAAATTCTAAATATTCTTCTTTAATTAAAGATTCTGGCGCAACATAAAGCAATTTAGTTTTCCCTGCTTTGATGTCGTCAAAAACTTGTTTGGTTTGGGTTTTATTAAGAGATGAATTGAGAACATGTGCAACACCTTCGTCTGAAGACAAACCATTTACTGCATCTACTTGATTTTTCATAAGTGCAATAAGCGGCGAAACAACAATTGCAGTTCCTTCGCAAATAAGTGCTGGTAATTGGTAACACAGTGATTTTCCACCACCAGTTGGCATCAAAACAAACACATCATTCCCGTCTAATAAAGTATTTATAATTTTTTCTTGTTGTCCTTTGAAGGTCGAGAAACCGAAATATTTTTTTAGTTCATTGGTTAAACTGCCCATTTTTGTACTCATCTTTTACGTTTATTTGCTAAATTTGCAATTTACCAAAGTTAGTAAATAATTTTGAGAAATTACAAACAAGAATACTATTTTTT
>CALFIE010000021.1 GCA_937876095.1 uncultured Flavobacteriales bacterium
ATTTTTATTAATTTGTCAAAGTTTAAAATCTTTGACAAAGTTTGCAAAATTTTTGTGAAAACAATAGGAACGGGCTTTAGCCCGTTTACAAAATTGAAAACAAATTGGCTTTGCCAACATTTATGAAAAACAAATCTCAAAATCAATAAATCAAAAACCTGACATCTAATGTCTAAAAAAAGAATTTTTGTAGAAAAACGAGGAATTTTCGATGTAGAAAGTTCAAAAATTTTATGTGAAATCAAAAGCATTTTGCCTGAAATACAGTCGGTGAAAGTGTATAATATTTACGATGTTTTTGGTCTTGATGAAAATGATTTCCAAAAAGTGGTATTCAACACTTTTGTAGATCCGGTTGTTGATATTCTACACAACGAAAATCCTGCCGAAAATCTGCATTTCGCAACAGAATTTTTACCTGGACAATACGACCAAAGAGCGGATTCTGCTGAGCAATGCATCCGATTATTGACCAATGCAGAAAATGCCAAAGTACGAAGTGGGAAACTCATTGAATTGGAAGGTATTTCAGAAGCCGATTTGCCAAAAATCAAAAATTTGCTCATCAACAAAGTTGAATCTCAGGAAAAAAATCTTGAAATTTTAGAAATTCCTGCAGAAGAAATTCCTGATAAAATTATTACTTATCAAGATTTTAATTCGTTTAATTCGAGTGAATTAGCGAAATTTTACGAAGTTCACGGATTTGCTTTTGGTTTAGACGATTTGGCTTTTATTCAAAAATATTTCCAATCAGAAAACAGGAATCCAACCGAAACCGAACTTAAAGTTTTGGATACATATTGGAGCGACCATTGTCGTCATACGACTTTCGAAACGGAATTGACTGATATTCAATTCGAAGGAGAATTCAAAAAGACTTTAGAAAAAATATTTAATGATTATGTAGAAAAACGGAAATTTCTCGGCAGAGAAGCTAAACCCATTTCTTTGATGGATTTGGCAACGGTTTCTGCACGGTATTTTCACAAAACCGGAAATCTCGAAAATCTGGTGATTTCTGATGAAATCAATGCTTGTACCATAGAAATTGAAGCCGAATTTGACGGCAAAAAAGAACCTTGGTATTTGCTTTTCAAAAACGAAACGCACAATCATCCTACCGAAATTGAACCTTTTGGTGGTGCTTCCACTTGTTTAGGTGGCGCAATTCGCGATCCACTTTCTGGCCGTGCTTTTGTGTATCAAGCGATGCGATTAACCGGAGCTGGAAATGTTTTAGAAAATATTGCTGAAACTTTACCTGGAAAATTACCACAAAGAACCATTACCAAACAAGCTGCAAATGGTTATTCTTCCTACGGAAATCAAATAGGTTTAGCAACTACCAAAGTTTCTGAAATTTACGATGAAGGTTACAAAGCCAAGCGTATGGAAGTCGGTTTTGTGGTGGGTGCAGTTCCCAAAAATTGGGTGCGAAGAGAGCAACCACAAGTTGGCGATTTGGTAATTATTTTGGGCGGCGCAACTGGTAGAGATGGAGTTGGTGGTGCAACTGGAAGTTCAAAAGAGCAAGACGAACACTCAATTCATACGCTTTCTACCGAAGTTCAAAAAGGAAATGCGGTGGAAGAACGAAAAATTCAGCGCTTATTTAGAAATCCTGAAGTAACGAGATTGATTAAAAAATCCAATGATTTTGGAGCAGGTGGAGTTTCGGTTGCGATCGGCGAAATTGCGGATTCACTGGAAATTAACCTCGATATTTTACCATTAAAATATGAAGGTTTAAACGGAACTGAACTCGCTATTTCTGAATCTCAAGAGAGAATGGCAGTGGTAATTGAAGCTCAGGATAAAGAAAAATTCATTAAATTCTGCGAAGCAGAAAATATACAAGCCGTTGAAATTGCGAAAGTTACCGATTCTGGTAGAATGCAAATGTTCTGGAACGGACAAAAAATTGTGGATTTGAGCCGAGAATTTCTCAATACTAATGGTTGCGCCAAAAAACAAAGTGCTAAAGTCACTCATTTACAGGGAATTAATTCAAAAAATTTGGAATTTAATGAAGATAATTTCCTGAAAATTTTAGCCGAAAAAAATGTGGCCTCACAAAAAGGTTTGCACGAAATGTTCGATGCATCAGTTGGTGGAACAACTGTTGCAATGCCTTTTGGTGGGAAATATCAACTCACCGAAATGGAAGGAAGCGTACAAACGTTACCAATTTTTGGGGCGAAAAATGTAGAAACCGTTTCGCTCGCAAGTTGGGGATTTGATGCTGAAATTTCCAAGCAGAATTCGATGTTGGGAGCAAGTTTTGCGGTGGTAGAATCGGTTGCAAAAATTGTTGCAATGGGTGGAGATTTCAAAAAAATTAGGTTGAGTTTTCAGGAATATTTTGAAAAACTGGGCAACAATCCCGATAAATGGGGAAAACCTTTGGCTTCGTTACTTGGTGCGTATGATGCGCAGATGAATTTCAGATTGGCCGCAATTGGTGGAAAAGACTCGATGTCAGGAACGTATCAGGATATCAATGTTCCGCCAACTTTGATTTCGTTTGCTTGTGCAGAAGGTAAAAAGCAGGATATTATTTCGCCTGAATTCAAAAAAGCAGGGAATTTAATTTATCATTTTCAGCATACTCCGCAGGAAAACGGATTGCCAAATTACGAAGATTTAAAAACCATTTTTGACTATATTTTTGAAAAAATTCAAGCAAAAAAAATAGTTTCGGTAAAAACCATCAAAGATGGTGGAATTGCAGTTGCATTAGCAAAAATGTCCTTCGGAAATAGATTGGGAGCAGAAGTTGAAGTTTCAGAAAATCTATTATTAAGTAAAAACATTGGTAGTTTAATCATCGAATCCACCGAAAATTTAGAACATCCTAAACTTCAAAAAATCGGGAAAGTTGCAAATGATAACAACATTACCATTAATAAACTTCCATCCTCCATCTTCCAACTTCAAACTGCTTATACATCTACTTTCGAAACACTTTTTCCAACCAAAGAAAAAGAAAAACTGGTCATTGAATTGGATGAGAATTTGAACGGAATTTCTAAAAAATCCATCAATATTATTTCACATAAAATAGGCAGTCCAAGAGTTTTTGCTCCGATTTTCCCAGGAACAAATTGCGAGTACGAAACACAAAATGCTTTCTTAAAAGAAGGTGCATTGGTAGAAAGTTTACCATTAATCAACCTCAATCACAAAACTTTAGAAAATTCCATCGAAAATTGGGTGAAGAAAATAAAACAATCCCAAATTTTGGTCTTTTCGGGTGGATTTTCTGCAGGTGACGAACCAGATGGTTCTGCAAAATTCATCGTCAATGTTTTGAAAAACCAAAAAATGCAAGACGCAGTTCACGAACTTTTACAACGTGACGGAATGATTTTGGGGATTTGTAACGGTTTCCAAGCACTGGTAAAATCGGGATTGCTACCTTACGGAAAAATTAAAAATTTAGATGAACATTCGCCCACTTTAGCACACAATGCAATTGGAAGACATATTTCGCAAATGGTTGATGTAAAAGTGATTAATGACGATTCGCCTTGGTTAAAAGGAATGAAAGGCGAAGTTTATACCATCCCAATTTCTCACGGAGAAGGTCGATTTTTTGCATCAAAAGAAGAATTGGAGCGTTTGTACAAAAACGGACAAATTGCTACGCAATATATTGATTTTGAAGGAAATATTGCTCACGGAATGCCTCAAAATCCAAACAATTCACTTTTCGGGATCGAAGGAATTACCGATGAATCGGGCAAAATTTTTGGAAGAATGGGACATCCAGAACGATTTTCAGAAGGTTTGTTCATGAATATTCCAACCGCCAATTACCACAATATTTTTAAAAATGGCGTGGAGTATTTTAGGAGTTAGAAGTTGGGAAATGGAAAACGAAGTTGAATTTCAAAAATTTGTAAAATCAATTCATAAATTCTTGCCAACAATTGTGAATTGTTGATAAATTATTATTTCTTGGTAGGGTGCTATTGTATTAATTTTGTATCTTTGTGCATATAATATTTTTGTATGAAATTAATCGTTGCAAGTGGAGAATTACAGAAAGCGCTACAAACTGTAGGTGGTGTAATTTCGAGCTCACAATCCAGACCAATATTAGAAAATTACCTTTTTGAACTCGCAGAAAATAATCTGAAAATCACTGCTTCAGATGGTGAAACCACTTTGGTTACTTCTATAGAAGTGAAATCAGATGACACAGGTAAAATCGCAGTTCCTGCCAAAATTTTTCAGGAATTTGTAAAAACTTACGGAGAACAACCTTTGACACTTTCTGTGAAAGAAGGAACCGAGGAAAATGGCGGTTTATTGGAAATTTTAGATGAAAAAGACAATTTTTCTGTCGCACTAGACAATGCAGATGATTATCCTGATTTACCAGAATTTGATGCTTCACAAAAAGTAATTATTCCGGCAGGAATTCTTTCAGATGCACTTACCAATACACTTTTTGCAACTAGTAATGATTCGCTTAGACCAGTAATGACAGGAGTTTTCTTCCAGTTTGGAGAAAACGAAACCAATTTTGTATCAACCGATTCTCATAGATTGGTAGTGTACAAAAGAAGTGATTTGAAGAACAAAGAAGCCATGGAATTCATCATGCCAAAAAAACCTTTGACTATTTTTAAAAATATTCTTTCTGGTATCAATGATGAGGTAGTGATAGAATTCAATGAAAATATGGCGAAATTTACCTTTGGTAATCACGTTTGGATTTGTAGATTAATTGATGGGAAATACCCGAATTATTCTGCAGTAATTCCGAAAGAAAATCCAAATGTAATGACCGTGAATAGAAATTTGCTGTTGAGTGCAATGAGACGTGCTTCTATCATGTCTAACAAATCTACTAACCAAATTCGTTTCAAATTGTCAGGGAATTTATTGCATTTGCACGCAGAAGATACAGAATATGCCAACAAAGCAGATATGCAAATTCCTTGTGATTACAATGGTGATGATATCAATATTGGATTTAGTTCAAAATTTTTGACCGAAATGTTAGCAGTATTGGGTTCTGATGATGTTTGTCTGAAAATGTCACAACCAAACAGACCAGGAATTCTGGAACCAATTGATGGATTAGAAGAAGATGAACATATTCTGATGCTATCTATGCCAGTAATTGGAATGTAAACCGCATACTATAGTTTGCATATGAGATGTGGAATGTGAGATTTTCTTAGAATTTTTTCACTTTTTGCATCTCATATTTATTTTAATACAAGATTTATGAAAAAATATTTTTTACTTTTTTCGGTACTGCTATTTCAATTGGCGTTTTCTCAAAGTGATTTTCTCAAAGATGGAAATTTACTATTGAGCCAAAAAAAATATACAGATGCAGAAGTGATTTTTAGAAAAGGTTTGGCGCAAAATCCCAAAGAATTATCATTGAAAAATCAATTGGCGTTTTCACTTATTTAT
Organism: uncultured Flavobacteriales bacterium; assembly: GCA_937876095.1. Taxonomy (GTDB): domain Bacteria; phylum Bacteroidota; class Bacteroidia; order Flavobacteriales; family Weeksellaceae; genus CALFIE01. Next base: position 5,440 of record CALFIE010000021.1, read on the forward strand.
CAAAAAAAATATGCAGAAGCCGAAAAATTGATTAATGAAGTATTGCAAGTAGAACCCAAGAACAAAGCTGCACTTTGGTACGGTGGAATGAATAATTTGAACAACAAAGGAGGTAGTGCAAGAAAAGCAGTCAATTATTTTGAAAAATCTAAAAGTTTGCTGGAAAAAGATTCCCCCAAAAAATCAATTACCGATTATTTCATTGGGAAATCGTACAAAAATTTACTTTTTACCGAAGGTCTTACTCAGTCAGAAATAGATAAAATGGTGACGTCTTTCCAAAGTTTTGTAACTACACAACCAAAAGCAGAAGATAAAGCAGAAGTAGTAGATTTTTTGGCATTTGTGAAAAGAAGTAAGCCAAAAAAATCAGCGCAAAAATGGATTATTGTTACTGAAGATAAAGGTGCAGAAAAGCAAGTGAACCAATTTTTTAATGATGCTAAAAATAAATAAACACTTCGTTTATAAATTTATTATCATTAAAAAAATAAAATAGCAAAAAAAAGATTTTATAATATACAATGAAGATTTCAAATAATTGGTTAAAAGATTTCATAAAAACAGATCTGAAAACAGAAAAAATAAGTGAATATCTTACAGATATAGGTTTAGAAGTAGAAGGTGTAGAAAAATTTGAAAGCATAAAAGGTAGTTTGCAAGGAATTGTGGTTGGTAAAGTTCTAACCTGCGAAAAACATGCAAATGCTGATAAATTAAGTAAAACAACTGTAGATTTGGGCAACGGAAATGTGGTACAAATTGTTTGTGGCGCTCCCAATGTTGCAGCCGGACAAACAGTTCCAGTTGCGGTAGTTGGAACCCAATTATACAAAAACGGTGAAGCTTTTACCATACAAAAAGCCAAAATTAGAGGCGAAGTTTCTGAAGGAATGATTTGTGCAGAAGACGAATTGGGATTGAGTGATGATCACGGTGGAATTATGGTTTTAGATCCCGAAAAATATGTAATTGGCAGCAAATTTTCTGATTATTTTGAATTGGTGAATGATGAAGTCTACGAAATCGGACTTACTCCAAACCGTACCGATGCAATGTCACATACTGGTGTTGCAAGAGATTTGCATGCATTTTTGGTTTCTAATGATTTATCTTCAGAATACCTGAAATCTACGCCACAAATTATAAATGTTGCTGGTACCAATGATTTCCAATTAGAGGTAGAAAATGCAGAATTGTGCCCAAGATATTTGGGTGCAGTTATCGAAAATGTAACCGTTACAGAATCGCCAGATTGGTTGAAATACAGATTGAAAGCAATTGGTTTGTCACCAGTAAACAATGTAGTAGATATTACCAATTATATTTTACATGGTTTCGGACAACCACTTCATGCATTTGATGCAGATAAGATTGCAGATAAGAAAGTAAAAGTAGGTGTTTGCAAAGCAAAAACTAAATTTAAAACTTTAGATGGAGTAGAACGCAATTTGAATGGTACCGAAATTATGATAAAAAACGGGAAAGACCAACCAATGTGTATTGCAGGAGTTTTTGGTGGAGAAAATTCGGGAGTTTCAGCTACTACTAAAAATATTTTTGTAGAAAGTGCCTATTTCAATCCTGTTGCAATCAGAAAAGCAGCCAAATTTCACGGTCTGAATACAGATGCATCTTTCCGTTTTGAACGTGGAGTAGATCCTAATATTACAAGAACAGCACTTACTTACGCCATCAAAATGATTACTGAAATTGCAGGCGGAACTTTGAGTGGACAATTATTGGAGTTTTACCCTAAAAAAATAGAAGATCAATACCTCATTCTAAGATATTCTAAAATTGAACAAATTTTGGGAAAGAAAATCCATCGTGAAAAAATTAGAGAAATTTTGAAATCATTAGAAATAACTATTCTTAATGAAATTCAGAACGGATTAGAAATTGCAGTACCACCTTATAGAGCAGATGTAACAAGAGAAATAGATGTGATCGAAGAAATTTTAAGAATCTACGGTTACAACAAAATAGATGCCCCGAAAAAACTTTCTTTCACACCAGTGAAACAAGATTTAGACAATCAAGATGCTCTTGAAAATAATTGGGCAGTTTTGCTACAAAGTCAAGGTTTTCACGAGGTGATGAATAATTCGCTCACTTCTCTGAAAGATAAAACAAATTCTGTGAAGTTGTTAAATCCACTAAGTGGAGATTTAGAATATATGAGAACTTCATTGTTAGAAGGACTTTTGAATAATGCTATTTATAATATTAATAGAAAAAATCAGGACATTAAATTTTTTGAATTCGGGAAAATTTATCACCATATCAACAAAAAATATTTGGAAAGAAAACAATTGGCATTGTTGGTTTCTGGTAGAAACGTAGCAGAAAATTGGCTTCAGCCAAAATCTGCAACCAATTTTTATTTTTTGAAAGCATATGTACAAATACTACTCAGTAAACTGAATCTGAATTATATAGAAAAAACCATCTCAGATCCTCGTTTTGCAGATGGTTTAGAATTGGTGGTTGACAAAAAAGTGGTTGCAAGATTGGGTAAAGTTTCTGCAGAAATGTTACAGGATTTTGGCATAGACCAAGACTGTTATTATGCAGAAATAGAACTAGAAACTTGCGATAAATTGAGAAGTAAGGAGAATTTAAAATTTGTAGATATCCCTAAATTCAATAAAATTCGTAGAGATTTAGCATTGCTTCTAGATCAGAAGGTTTCTTATGCAGAAGTGTATGAAATTGCCAAGAAAAACCCGTCTAAATTTTTGAAAAACATTCAACTTTTTGATGTGTACGAAGGTAAAAATTTACCAGAAGGTAAAAAATCGTATGCAGTGAGTTTTGAATTATTAAATGAAGAAAAAACGTTAGAAGAAAAAGAAATTTCTGAGGTAATGAATTCATTGGTCAATTCTTTTCAAAAAGAATTGGGAGCAGAATTACGATCGTAGAAAAGGACGTTTTCTCTATTGAGTGATTTTTTTCTGATTAGGAATAATTATTAGAAAAGATTTACGTTTGATTAGAACTCACCTTGAAAAACAATTTTCTTGTCAAGAAAACAAACTAAAAACAAATACTACAATGAAAAAATTAATCTTGTTAATCGCTGCATGTTTGCTCCTTATTACTTGTAATACAGTTGCAAATAGTAAGGGAACTGAGCAACTACCTTTGGTAAATACCAATTGGACTTTAAATGATAATAATATGGTGCAGAAACCAACATTGGTTTTTGAATCAAATAGAGTCAGTGGAAATGCAGGTTGTAACAATTATTTTGGGGATTTTATAAGCACTTCAGCTGGAAAATTTTCAGTAAGCAATATTGGTTCTACCAAAAAAGCTTGTCCGGAATTATCTGCAGAAACTACATACTTAAATATACTGCAAAAAGCCAATAATTATGTTGCAACCAGTACTTCACTAGAGTTGTACCAAGATAAATTGTTGTTGTTGAAATTTACCAAAATGCCTTAATAGAGCATTTGTACGAAATACATAAACAAAAAAATCCTGAAAATGTACATTTTCAGGATTTTTTATTATTCGTCGTCTTCGTCTTCGTATTTTGCGAGTTCTTCATCGCACCATTTAAATGCTTGTTCTACCACTTTGGTAGCTTCATCAGCTACTGTTTCTTCGTCATCGCCTTCCAAATCATCTAACCATTCTACTTCTTCTTCTTCCACATTCAAAATGAATCTTGGATATTCTGTGTGTACAACGAACAGATCTTCTGGGAAATCTGAATTATCAGCTAACAAAAACTTGGGTAATTTCATAAGTTTAATAAATTTATATAATCAACAAAGATAATAAAATTATTGAAATCTATTTTTTTTGATCTTAATTTTTTTCAAAACTTTGTTTGCGGTCAATGTATTTCGCTCCAATGTATCTTTTGCTTTATTGGTGATATAAACTTTAGGATTCACAGTACTAATGAGTTCGGCTACTTGTGTAGATTCTAAATCGGTTTCGTCTTTTATGTAAAATTTGATAGATGACTCTTTTAGTTGCTCATTTTCTAGAAAATGGGTAATTTCTTTTCTGTTTTCTAGGTAATTTCCTTTAGATAACCAGGTAAATATAAAGCCAGTTGCAATGCTTAAAAATCCAATTGCATAGGTGATTTTCCCAAAATTTTCAAATAATTTTTTAGCATAAACCAACCAAATCGAGAAAATAAATGGTGACAACAATCGGTAATCCAAAGCATTTACAGAATATACATACTGAATTGCGAAAGAACAAATAATCCCAAAAATGGAGATCAGAATCATAAATCCTTCCATTTCAGAAGTTCTTTTTTTAATTAAAAAATAAATAAGAACCAAAATATTCAGAAAACCAAGTCCATAAATTCCGTAATTGATGATTCCACCATTTGGATTAGCAATATGTATAAACGGATTGAAACTAGTAGCCAAACCTTGGAATAGCTCTTTTATCAGTTGACTGGTTGGTTTCAAACCGATTTCTAGAAATTGGTGGTAGTATTGATTATTAAAATAATTGATGACAAAAATTTGATAAAACAACACAAACAAAAACCCAATAATTCCCGAAAAAACAAAGTACTTTCCGTAATTTTTTTTTAAATTGATGAGTCCAAAAAATCCAACTCCAATCATAAAAAATAGCGCACTGTATCTGATGTTATAGAGAAGAATTAGCATCAAACTAAGATAAAACACTGCTTGAATTCCTTGAAATTTTTCATTAATGATTTGTTTAGAAACATACAAAAACACAAAAACGAAAGGCAAAATCAGGGATTCACTCATCGTGTAAGAAAATATAGAAACATAACTAAAAAGTGAGCAAATCAGCACGCTTTCTTGGTAGTAAAATTGTTTCTTTTTTGCAAAAAACAGAATGAAAAGAAATGCCGCAATTCCCAGTATTTTGCTCCCCCAAAATTCATCAGTAAAAACCCCCAAAATTTTAATAAAAATAGCATAACCAAAAGGTGTTACCACATTATCAATCTCAGGAAAAAGCTTTGCTTGCCGCATAAATCTTATGGAATCTGGACTTACTCTACCTTTTTCATTTAGCAAAAATCGCAGCACAATCATCACCAATGTTGTGATGATTAGACTGCTCTTCAATAATTTTTCTTGAATTTTTTTTTGCATTTACTTTAAACCTTCAAAGATTTTGAATTCTGGAAGGTTTTTATGATTTTAAAAACATTTTTGCAATTTTTTCTGCTTTTTTCGATTCTGAGTAGTTATAAAATCCTTCCCCAGATTTCACGCCTTTTTTGTTGGCTGTAACCATATTTACCAGGAGTGGACAAGGTGCGTATTTAGGATTTTTGAAACCATCGTACATCACATTTAGAATTGCCAAACACACGTCTAATCCTATAAAATCTGCTAATTGCAATGGTCCCATTGGATGAGCCATTCCTAATTTCATAACCGTATCTATTTCCTCTACACCTGCAACTCCTTCGTAGAGAGAATAGATTGCTTCATTAATCATTGGCATGAGAATTCTGTTTGCTACAAAACCAGGATAATCATTGACTTCTACAGGAACTTTCCCCAAAATTTTTGACATTTCGAAAATTGCATTGAAGGTTTCTGTAGAAGTAGAATACCCTTTTATAATTTCTACCAGTTTCATAATTGGTACTGGATTCATAAAATGCATCCCGATTACTTTTTCAGGACGATTAGTAACAGAAGCTATTTTGGTGATAGAAATAGAGGAGGTATTGGTAGCCAAAATGCAATTTTCTGGTGAAAACTCGTCCATTTGTGCGAAAATTTTCAGTTTCAAATCTTGATTTTCGGTGGCAGCTTCTACGATGAGGTCTGCATTTTTTGCAGCTTCTCTCAAATCAATAGAAATGGTGATATTTGCTAAAGTTTCGGTTTTTTGTGATTCTGTTATGCTATTTTTTGCAACCATTCTGTCGAGATTATTGGTAATGGTTTGCATACCGCTATTCAGATGTTCTGGCTTTACATCTACCAAAACTACTTTAAAACCTGTTTGAGCAAAAGTATGGGCAATTCCGTTTCCCATAGTTCCAGCTCCTATTACTACGATGTTTTTCATAAAATATTTAATATTTAGAAGTATTTTTATTTCAATTTATTATTTTTTTGAACTTTTAAATTCCAAATTTTTCAGTTCAGAAAGTTGTTTTTTTGTGAAAGTTGTATCTTTTTCAAAGGTGATGTAGCCTACACTTTCTGATTCTTTATGTTTATTTTGGTTTTCTATCAGATCTTTCATTTCTTTTTTGAGACGGTTCAATCTTTTGGGATTGAGTGCATCTACTCCTACGAAAATTGCATATTCACCTTCTCTACCCAAACCTCGTTGATAAATGATTTCAAAAGGTTTCAGTTTTTGTTTTTTCTCAAAATTTTGTAAATAATCAAGCACATCTTTACTAGAAGCTGGTCCACAACAAGTACTGTTAAAACCAATTTTCAGGTACTTTTCATTTTTTTGTGAAAACAAAAAAACACTAAGGAAAACTAATAAAAATGGGAGTTTTTTCATATTGAAGTTGTGTGTAATTTTTTTTAAAATAAAAAATCAATTTTTAGATTGGCTAAGATACTCAAAAACTTTTTTTGAGGTATCTGAAATTATTTTCTCGTTGGTTTCCTCATTTTCTTTGGAATCAGATACAAATACAACGATTACATATTTTTTTCCGTTGGCTAAAGTTACAATTCCAGAATCGTTGGTTGCGGCAGTTAGACCATCTTTTGTAAAAGATGTGCCGGTTTTGTTGGCTAAAGTTGCATTTTTTGGTAGGCTATTTCGCAATCTATCTAGACAAGTAGAAGTGTGCAACATTATATTATATAAAAATTTGGTGCTTCGTTCTGAAACGATTTTACCTTCATGAAAGTTTTTCATCAATTTTGCCAAAGATTTAGTAGATGTATAGTTGTCATATTGTCTATAGAGAAATTGGTGTGACTCTTCTTCATTGTATTTTATTTGAAAATCTTTCACACCTTTAGAATTCATAAAATTTTGAACGGTTTTTGTACCTCCGATTAATCTCAAAAGAACATCACAACCTACATTATCACTTTGTGCAACGGTATATTTTAAAATTTCAGAAAGAGGCATTTCAAAATTTCCTTCTGGAAATTTTTCACGAATTGGGCTCCAAGTATTGGGCAAAAGTTCAGATTTTTTAATGAAAATTTTTTGGTCAAGTTTTAATTTGCCTTGATCTACCAAATCGAGCACTGCTAAAGCAATATGAAATTTGAAAACACTCTGCATTGGCAGTTTTTTCTCTGCGTTTTGGTTGTTGTATTTGAAAGGGAAATCAATTTCCAAAACCGAAACTGCAACCGTAGCGTTTTTACCTTCGGTAATTTTTGAAATTTCTTTTTTCAGTAAAGATTTTTGAGAAAAAATGGAAATTGAAATGAGTAAAAATAGTAGCGTGATTTTTTTCATCTTAATATTAAATGTGTTAGAATCGTTACTGCGAAGAACGTATAAATCTCCAATCAGATATAATAGAAATTTCTCACAGATGACGCAGATTTTTTAAAAAGAGATATTGCGCACATTGTGCAAAACTTTGTGAACCTTGTGTTTTAAATTTGTCGTTCCATTTCATTCCACTCCTCGCAAAAACATTAACATTTTTTTTCGTGTAATTCGTGAAAATTCGTCTAATTAAGATATAAGTTTCACAATCTCCAAAGCCACTTTCAAAGCTTCGGTTCCGTCTTCTAGAGAGACTTCCACATTTTTATTTTCAGTAATGGCAACTGCAAAACTTTCTAATTCGTCTAAAATGGCATTATTAGGCTGAATATTAGGATATTCAAAGATAATTTGATTTCTTTCACCTTCTGCATTTTCTATAATCATATCAAAATCGCTCGGATTTTCGGGCGCTTCTTTCATACGGATTACTTCTGCTTTTTTCTCTAAAAAATCTACCGAAATATAGGCGTCTTTTTGGAAAAACCGAGACTTTCTCATCGCTTTCATCGATATTCTGGAAGTCGTAAGATTCGCAACACAGCCGTTTTCAAATTCAATTCTTGCATTGCAAATATCAGGAGTTTTAGACACCACCGAAACTCCAGAAGCGTGTATATTTTTCACTTTAGATTTTACCAGACTTAGCAAAATATCCAAATCGTGAATCATGAGATCTAAAACCACCGAAACATCAGTTCCTCTCGGATTGAATTCCGCCAATCTGTGAATCTCAATAAACATCGGGTTTTGTATAAAATCTTTGCTTGCAATAAAGGCAGGATTGTATCTTTCTACATGTCCAACTTGTGCTTTTATGCCATATTCACGGCATTTGTAGAGGATTTCTTCTGCTTGTTGAAGTGTTTGAGTTACCGGTTTTTCTATGAAAAAATGCAGACCTTTTTCGATGGCTTTTTTGGCATAATCGTAATGATAAAGTGTTGGAGTTACAATATCCAACATTTCGATTTGATTCAGTAATTCATCAAAATTTTCAAAATATCGGTAACCAAATTCGGCTTCTAATTTTTTACCATTTTCCGCGTCTTTGTCGTGGAAACCCACCAAATCGTATTTTTCTGATTGATTTAGTAATTTTAAATGTATTTTCCCGAGGTGACCTGCACCTACTAAACCTGCTTTCAGCATAGAAATTTTTTGTTTTTTCAAAGATAATAAATAGACTTTAGATTTTAGATATAAGACTTTCAAAAAATTGATGAAATTTAATTTCGGAAAATACAAAATCTGAAATCTGATGTCTGAAATCTGAAATCTAATACTTATTTTTGTGGAATGCAAGACAATTTTGTACACAAAGGGAAACGTAAAATTTTGGTGGAATATTTGCGGGAAAAAATCGGAATTACCGATGAAAAAGTGTTGGCTGCAATCAACCAAGTTCCGCGTCACCTTTTTATAGAAAGTATTTTCGAAGATTTTGCGTACCAAGATCGGGCTTTTCCTATTTTGTCGCACCAAACCATTTCGCATCCTTCTACTGTAGCAGAACAAACCGAACTTCTGGAAATTTCTGAGAGAGAAAAAATTCTGGAAATTGGTACAGGAAGTGGTTACCAAACCGCAGTTTTGGTCGCTATGAATACCTTGGTTTATACGGTAGAAAGACAAAAAGACTTGCACGATTTTGCCACAAAAAAACTGAAAGAACTGCATCTTCGTCCGAAATTTCAAAGTTTTGGTGATGGTTTCGCTGGTTTGCCGACTTTTGCACCTTTCGACAAAATTTTGGTAACTTGTGGTGCGGAAATTTTACCAACAGAATTACTAAAACAGCTCAAAATTGGCGGTAAAATGGTGATTCCTCTTGGTAAAACAGATGAGCAAATTCTGTACAGATTTACCAAAACATCAGAAACCCATTTCGAAAAAGAAGAATTTGGCGCATACAAATTTGTACCAATGTTAGGCAATACCAATAAATAAAAAATGGCATCCGAAATTCAAATATACAACAATCAATTTTCTACTGAGGAAAAACAAATTGTGGATGAATTAGCAAACATCATAAATGTAAATCTCTCTGAAGCTGAAAGTAAAATTTGGCATGCACATCCGGTTTGGTTTCTTGATGGCAATCCTATAGTTGGCTATAGTAAGCAAAAAGCAGGAATCAGGTTGATGTTTTGGAGTGGTAAATCTTTTGAGGAAGAAAAACTCAATGTTTTGGGAGGTAAATTTCAAGATGCTTCCATTTTCTATAATTCAGTAGAAGAAATCAACGAAGTTGATGTAAAAAATTGGCTCAAAAAATCCATAGAAATTCAGTGGGATTATAAAAATATTGTGAAAAGAAAGGGTGAATTGCTTCGTTTGAAGTAGTTTTTGCAAAATTATTTGCTTGATATTTTCAATTTAAAGTATCTTTAAACCGAAGTAATTTCAAATTTCAAACCTAGAATTTCAAATTTTATGATGACTTTCCAACAACAAATCCTACAAGGAATTCCAAGCGAATTGCCACAAGCAAAACCATACGAACCACAAATAAATCACGCTCCGAAACGTAAAGAAATTCTAACTGATGAAGAAAAAAAATTGGCACTGAGAAATGCTTTGCGCTATTTCGAACCGAAATTCCATGCAGAATTGTTGCCAGAATTTAAGAAAGAATTAGAAGATTTTGGTCGAATTTATATGTATCGTTTTCGCCCGGATTATGAAATGAAAGCCAGACCAATTTCAGATTATCCTGGGAAATCTTTGCAAGCAAAAGCAATTATGTTGATGATTCAAAATAATTTGGATTATGCGGTTGCACAACATCCTCACGAACTCATTACTTACGGTGGAAATGGTGCGGTTTTCCAAAATTGGGCGCAATATTTATTGACGATGAAATATTTGTCTGAAATGACCGACGAACAAACTTTGGTGATGTATTCTGGTCATCCTCTTGGTTTGTTCCCAAGTCACAAAGATGCACCAAGAGTGGTGGTAACCAACGGAATGGTAATTCCAAATTATTCAAAACCAGATGATTGGGAGAAATTCAATGCATTGGGAGTTTCGCAGTACGGACAAATGACTGCGGGAAGTTATATGTACATTGGTCCACAAGGAATTGTGCACGGAACTACGATTACGGTGCTGAATGCATTCAGAAAAATAAATAAATCGCCAAAAGGTGGTTTATTTGTAACTTCAGGTTTGGGTGGAATGAGTGGAGCGCAACCAAAAGCAGGAAATATTGCAGGTTGCATCACGGTTTGTGCAGAAGTGAACCCCAAAATTACCAAAATTCGACACGAACAAAAATGGATTGATGAAATCCACGAAAATCTCGATGAATTAGTTGCAAGAGTTCGAAAAGCGCAAGAAAATGGCGAAACCGTTTCTTTGGCATTCCTCGGAAATGTGGTAGAAGTATGGGAAAAATTTGATGAAGAAAATTTAAAAATTGATATTGGTTCTGATCAAACTTCACTTCACAATCCTTTTGCAGGTGGTTATTATCCGGTCGGAATTTCGTTTGAAGAATCCAACAAAATGATGGCTTCAACTCCAGAATTTTTTAAAGAAAAAGTCTACGAAAGTTTGCGTCGTCACGCAAAAGCAGTGAACAAACACACCGAAAAAGGCACTTATTTTTTCGATTATGGAAACGCATTTTTGCTCGAATGCAGTAGAGCAGGAGCCGATGTTTTGGCAGAAAATCCGACTTTAGGCAGGGAATTTAAATTTCCATCTTACGTTCAAGATATTATGGGACCTATGTGTTTTGATTTCGGTTTCGGTCCGTTTCGTTGGGTTTGTACCAGCGGAAAACCAGAAGATTTACAAAGAACCGATGAAATTGCGTGCGAAATTTTAGAAGAATTGATGAAAAATTCGCCCAAAGAAATTCAGCAACAAATGCAAGATAACATCACTTGGATTAAAGGTGCGCAAGAAAATAATTTGGTGGTAGGTTCACAAGCTAGAATTCTCTACGCCGATGCAGAAGGCAGAATGAAAATTGCAGAAGCCTTCAACAAAGCCATTAAAAATGGTGAAATTGGCGAGGTTGTTTTAGGTCGCGATCACCACGATGTTTCGGGTACAGATTCACCTTACAGAGAAACTTCTAATATTTACGACGGAAGCAGATTTACAGCAGATATGGCGATTCACAATGTGATTGGCGACAGTTTCAGAGGTGCAACTTGGGTTTCTATTCACAACGGAGGTGGTGTTGGTTGGGGCGAAGTAATCAACGGTGGTTTCGGAATGTTGCTCGATGGTTCAGAAGATGCAGATAGAAGACTAAAATCTATGCTTTTTTGGGACGTGAACAACGGGATTTCCCGAAGAAGTTGGGCAAGAAACGAAGGCGCTATTTTCGCCATAAAACGTGCAATGGAAGCCGAACCGAATCTTAAAGTGACTTTGCCGAATTTGGTGGATGAGAAACTATTTTAATTAATTTGGAATTTTTAGTATAAAAAAAAATAATTTTATTTTTTGTTTCTATTTTTGTTTTTCTTGGTTGCAAAAAAAATGAAAATGAAGAAAATAAAATTTCAAAAAATTTTGTACCAAAATATGGAAAATTGTTTTTTGATTATGATGAAGTAGATTATTACAGCATAGATATTACAGAAAATGATGCAATGAAATTGGATAGTTTGAGTAAGTTTTCCAAAACAAATCAATTGAAGTACGATTTAATATCTAATGATTTTCCAGATAAATTATATCAAATTGATTTTGAAAAGAAAATAGAAAAGGTTGGTTATAAAATGAAATCTATCGGTAAAAATGATTTTAAAAGCCTTAATAAAATTTTTATAGAAAAGACATATCAAGATGGAATTACATTCGCATGTATTCCTGTTTATAGAGATATTTTGATTTTCAAAAAGAATAAAAAAATAATAGGTTTTACTAAAATTTGCTTTGATTGCCATCAATATGTAATTCTTGGAAGCAGTGCAAATACAGACAATTTTGGTTATGATAGCGATTATGAAAATCTTGGAAAAATATTAGACAAATATTCAAATTAAAAAAAATGAAAAAACTAGAATTTAGCATTGAGATTAATGCTACTAAAGAAAAAGTTTGGGAATCACTTTGGCAAGACCAAAATTACAGAGAATGGACTGCCGTTTTTCACGAAGGTTCTCATTATGTTTCTGATTTACAAAAAGGGAGCAAAGTGTATTTTCTAGGTCCAAATAAAGACGGAATGTATGCAATGGTAACAGAATCAATCCCATTTGAAAAAATGTATTTTCTGCATTATGGTGAATATAAAAATGGGGTAGAACAAGAGCCAATGTTCGGAGATAATGCCATAGAACATTACGATTTGTCTGAAACTGATGGAATCACAACACTTACTGTCACCATGAATATGGTAGAAGAATATGTGCCTTATTTTGCAAGCACTTTCCCGAAAGCACTGGAGAAAATTAAAGAAATTTCTGAATCTTAAATCAAAATTTTTACATTTTTTTATTTTAATTAAAGTAAAAAAGCATTTTCATTCGTCTATATTTGTAAAATTTTTAAAATGACATTTGAAGAAATCTTGCATCATCGTCGTTCCGTGCGATTTTATGACCCCGTAAAAAATATAGATCCCGAAATTGTTAAAAAATGTATAGAATTGGCAACCTTGTCGCCAAATTCATCCAATATGCAGTTGTGGGAATTTTATCACATCACCAATCCTGAAATTTTGAAAAAATTATCGGTGGCTTGTCTTGGTCAAGAAGCGGCAACTACGGCAAAACAAATGGTGGTTTTCGTTACCAGACAAGATTTACACAGGAAAAGAGAGCGAAAAATGACTGAATTGGAAACCAAAAATGTTCAAAAAAACAGTCCTACAGAAAAACACGAAAAACGCATCAAACGTTGGCAAATGTACTACGGAAAAGTGATGCCGTTTTTGTACTCCCGATTTTTAGGAATTTTTGGATTTTTCAGAAAATTTTTGGTGAATATTGTTGGTCTTTTCAGGCCGATTGTTTATCAGGTTTCTGAAAACGATATGCGTGTCGTAGTGCACAAAACCTGTGCTTTGGCTGCGCAAACTTTTATGCTTGCAATGTCAAACGAAGGTTATGACACTTGTCCGATGGAAGGTTTTGATAGTAGAAGAGTCAAAAATATCCTGAATTTACCTTACGGTGCAGAAATTAATATGATTGTTTCTTGCGGAATTCGCGACCAAAAAGGAGTTTGGGGCGACAGAATTCGCGTTCCTTTTGATGAGGTGTATAAGAAAATATAAATTTTTAAGAAAAATATTTTCCCACAGATTTCAGAGATTCCCAAGAAGTTTTTTTTAAAAATTCGTGTCCTTTGTGTAAAACCTTGTGCACTTTGTGGTTAAAAACAACAGATTGCTTCGTCATTTCGCTATGCTTCATTTCTCGCAAAGACAATTCACTTCCAAAAAACACCAATTCATAAAATCTATTTTTAGATTATCGTTTTATAAGCATTAATGCATTATTTTTGCAAAAATTTTTTTTTATGAAAGGCAAAATTTCCCTACTTTTTTTACTTTTTTCTATTATTATTATTTCTGCTCAAATTGGGAGCGTGACCATATCTGTTTTCGATGATTTTTCCAAAAAACCCATTTCAGCGCAAGCAAAAATTCAAAATTCAGATCAAGTATTTTCAGGAACTGGTAATATTCAGATTTCTGAATTAAAGTCGGGGAATTACAATTTTGAAATTTCATCAGAAGGTTATGATATTGGTTATCTGAACGATATCAATGTCGTTCCGAATCAAAATTTGACTTTTTCCATTGGTTTAAGCAAATCAGCAAACCAAATTCAAGAAATTTCTATTACCAAAAAAATATACAAAACCACTGCTGAAAGTCCGGTTTCGCTTCGAAATATCACGAGTGAAGAAGTACAGAAAAATGCGGGTTCTAACAGAGATGTTTCCAAAGCGCTTTTGAGTTTTCCTGGAGTTGGGAGTACTGCAAGTTTCAGAAATGACCTTTTCATACGTGGTGGAAGTTCTGCCGAAAACAAATTTTATATCGATGGAATCGAGGTTCCGGTCATCAATCATTTCCAAACGCAAGGTGCTTCTGGTGGACCAAGAGGAATTATCACCGTCGATTTTTTGAAAGATGTTGACTTCTACAGCGGTGCTTTTCCAGCAAAAAGAAACGGCGTTTTGTCGTCGCTTTTTGAGTTTAATTTGAAACAAGCAAGAAAGGATAAACTCGGGTACAAAGCGATTTTTGGATTAGACGATATGCAACTGATGATGGATGGTCCGCTTTCTAAAGACCAATCTTGGAGTGGATTATTTTCTGTGAGAAAATCGAATCTGCAACTGCTTTTCAAGGCAATTGGATTGCCGTTTTTGCCGAGTTATTACGATGCGACTTTCAAAATTTCTAAAAAATACAAATCTGGTGACGAATTGTATTTCTTGGGAATTGGCGCAAAAGATTTGTTTGAATATAATTTTAATGCGAAAGAAACGCTTACCAATCTTACTTTAATTGAAAGGTTGCCAAAATCTCCGCAATGGAGTTACACTTTTGGTGCAGGTTATCGACATTTGGTGGAAAACGGAAACTGGCTTTTCACCATTAGTAGAAATATGTTGGATAATCAGGCGATTAAATATTATCGAAATATAGAAACACCCACAAATTTGCTCTACGATTATCGTTCGCAAGAAACGGAAAATAAGTTGAGAATCGACCGAAATTTTAAAATTCAAGATTATCAATTCAGTGCAGGAACTAATGTGAATTTCGGGAAATATACCAACAATTCTATCATTAATAAAGTTACTCAAAATGCAGTAAATTCAGACCACGTAATTTCGGATTTAAGCGTGATTCAGTACGGTTTTTATCTTCAAACTGCAAAGAAATTTTTTGAAAATAAACTGCAAATTTCTGCAGGTGCAAGAATAGATGGGAGCAATTATTCCAGCCAAACCAATAATCCGTTTCAGCAATTTTCGCCAAGAATTTCATTGAGTTATCTTTTGGCTGAACACTGGAAACTTAATTTCAATTCAGGAATGTATTATCAACTTCCTGCTTATACTTCTTTAGGTTATCAATTAAATGATGTTTTGTTGAATCAAAACACCTTAAAATACATCAAAAACACTCATTTTGTGGGAGGTGTAGAATACAATGGCGAAAATAATGTGCGTTTCACATTAGAAGGTTATTACAAAAAATATAAAAATTATCCGTTCTCATTACGAAACCAAATTTCGTTGGCAAATGTAGGTGGAAGTTTTGGCGTTGTTGGTAACGAACCTTTGGATTCTAGAGGTTTTGGTGAAACTTATGGTATAGAATTTTTGGCACAAAAAAGAACGCTCAATAATTTCTACGGAATTGTTGCCTATACTTTTGGCTTTTCCAAATTTTCGAATTCTGTAGGTAACTTGTTGCCTTCGAGTTGGGATTCTAGACATATCGTTTCTTTAACTGCAGGGAAATATCTCAATAGAAATTGGAACTTGGGAGTGAGATTTCGTTTGCAAACAGGATTGCCAGAAACTCCGTATGATTTAACCAGAAGTGCTTTGGTAAATGTTTGGAATGTTGCAAATGGACCTGTCGAAAATTATGCGTTGCTCAATTCTTTGCGAGGAAATGTTGCTCATCAAATGGATTTTCGTGCCGAGAAAAAATGGATTTTCAAAAAATGGCAAATGTCATTTTATGTAGATGTTGTGAATGTATATGGTTCTAAAAATGCGAGCAATTTACCAGTGGTGAACTTGCAAAGAGACGCTTCTAACAATGGAATCATCGCCAATCCAAGTGCACCACAAAACCAACAATATTATTTATTGGATACCGGAAATTCCGACAAAAATATGCCATTGCCTTATTTTGGTTTTATTTTTGAGTTTTAATGAATTAAAGGATTCCAAATCCTTTAAGGTTAAAAATATTAATTTTTAGAATTTATTTCCTTCAAAATCCAGTCTAATTCCACATCTTTTTTCTGTAAAATTTGGTCAAGATTTGGGATGATTTCATGGTCAGGAATTACTCCTTTTTTTGTGTTTGTAAAATCAATATTGGGTTGAATCAACATCAAACCAATTGGGAGTTCGAGTTTAGAATTGGGAAGTTTTTGTGTAGAATTTCTTCCTGCAACTGTTCCGTCATTTGCACCGCCTGTTTCTTCGCCTACCAAAATTGCTCGTTTGTCTCCTTTTAATTTCGAAGGTAAAATAGACGCTGCCGAAAAACTACTACCGTTAATCAAAACATAAATTTTTCCTTGAAATGCCTCTTTTTTCGGTTTTTTTACTGAGAAGAGGTTGTTGTTTTTCAGATAGTGTTTTCCATCTTTTTCTTTGTTAGAAAATGCGTTTCCAATAAAATACAAAGGATAAGTAATTATAGCTAAAGGTTTTAGGACAGGTGAAAATTTTGAAATATAATCTGCCTGAAACATAGAATTTCCAGACGTAACTTCGATATCATTGATGAATTGAAACTTATCCAAAGCCAAATATGAGTACAAATTATTGATTTCCGACAAACTACCACCGAAATTATCTCGAATATCCAAAATCAGGTATTTGGAGTTGACTTTTTTGATTTTTGCAAAACTTTTTTTATAGAATTTTTTGGAATAATCTCCAGAAAAAGTTTTGATTTTGATGTAAGCAATCGCGCTGTCTTTTGATAAAAATTTCAAATCTCGATTGAAATCTTTGGTGTCAGGATTGTAGTCTTTCGTTTTCTTTGTTTCGTCTCTTTTCGCTTCTTTTTTCTCTTGTTTTTTTTCGGTTTTAGTCTTTTTTTCTCTGTGAATATAGAATTCTTTGATTTCGTTTTGGTACTTGGTTTCTATTTTTACACTGTCCAAAATTCCGTTTTCGCCAGTAAAATAACTTGTCCAAACTCTTGCCATCCAATATTTTTGAAAAGTGGTGTTGTCACCATCACTGTTAGTATATTTTTTATAATTTTCGAGGTATTGTTTAACAGGAACATCTTTAATTTTCAAAATTTCAGTGCCTACTTTAATATTTTCAAATTTTTCGGCATTGTCTTTTACGAAAAGTCGGTTGTTATCTACCACATAATTCATACGACTGAAAAGTCCTTTTTTGTTTTTCAAATTTTTGTTTTCCTCTTTTGTATAGCGTTTTTGAGGCATTAGTAAACGGAGATGACCTTCCTTAATTTGTGCAATTGTTGGCTGTAGTTTTTGCCAAAATTCCATTGGTTTCAAAGGTTGATTAATCGTAGTTTTCAACGAATCAAATTTATAATCCAATCGATCTTTAGAAATATACCAATACAAATTGGGATGCAATTTTTGTAGTTTTTGATAAGCGAAATCGACATCTTGTTTCAGTTTTTCGGTGGGAATGGGTGTTTCTAATTTTCCATTGTACTTTTTTACGGAAACGCAGGAGTTTAGAAGAAATAATATAAATATAAATTGAAGAATTTTGATCATTTATAATGGATTTTATGCAAAAATACATTTTTTTGTAACGTTTTGTAATCGCTTGTACTAACTTTTTAGAAACTTCATTAATGAAATCATTGGAATCAGAAGTTTTAGAAAAAATTGAAAAGCACAAAGCGATGGTTTTTAAGATTTCTAAGAGGTGTATGAACAATCTCGACGACCAAAAAGATTTGTTTGAAGAGAGATTACGTATCAAGTTGAAAGCGTATCCTAAATTCGAAGGAAGAAATGAGTTTTCTACTTGGCTTTACAGAATTGCGCTAAATATGGCTATTGTTTTCCTAAAATCTGAAACGAAGAAGTCATATACAAAAAAATGATGATCATGTCGGAAGTTATAAAGTAGAAGCTCATAATTACGATTTTGAAACCGATGAGAAGTTAAAGGAAATGTACGATGCAATCCATTAACTCAATCCAATTGATAAGGCACTTATAAAATTATTCTGGAAAAGATATCACCGACCAAATGGCATTGACAGAAGTGAATGTAAGAGTGAAACTAAACCTCGAAAAAAATAAATTAAAAGAATACTAAAGTAATATTAGTATTGAAGGTAGCGATTTTATATTTGGTGTTATATATGTTTTGTTGATGTTAATGTTTTTATTAGCAGAGCTGGAAAATGGTGTTTTAATTATTTCTACGGAAAATACATCAAAAAAATAGAGAAAATTATTATCGATTTGGAATAGTTTACAACAAACCCTTTCAGAGTTTCAAACTCTGAAAGGGTTGTCATTCTAACTCATTTTCGCAAAAAAAACTCCCGAAAATTTTCGGGAGTTTTAATTTTTTTATGGTGCTATTCTACCACCCCGTCTTCAAAAATTACAAATTTTTGAATCCACCCCTCCTAAAAGAGGGGAATTTTTTATAAAGAATCTACAATTGCATTCAAAGTTGCGCTTGGTCTCATTGCAGCATCAGTCTTCGTAGTGTTAGGTTGGTAATAACCACCAATATCTTGTGGTTTTCCTTGTGCTCCTATAAGTTCTTCATTAATTTTTGCTTCGTTTTCTTGCATTGCTTTTGCAATTGGTGCAAACTGAGATGCTAAAGCAGCATCTTTGGTTTGGTTTGCCAAAGCTTCTGCCCAATACATTGCGAGATAGAAGTGAGAACCACGATTATCAATTTGCCCAACTTTTCTTGCAGGAGATTTATCAGTTGCTAAAAATTTGGCATTGGCTTCATCTAAAGCATCGGCAAGAATTTGTGCTTTTTGGTTATCCTGAGTTTGAGCCAAATGTTCTAAACTCGCTTGTAGCGCCAAAAATTCACCAAGAGAATCCCAACGCAAATAACCTTCTTGTAAAAATTGTTCTACGTGTTTTGGGGCACTTCCTCCTGCTCCAGTTTCAAATAAACCACCTCCGTTCATTAGTGGAACTATAGATAGCATTTTTGCAGAAGTTCCGAGTTCTAAAATTGGGAACATATCGGTCAAATAATCTCGCAAAACGTTTCCTGAAACCGAAATCGTGTCTTTACCTTCACGTCCTCTTTTCAAAGTTTCAAGCATGGCATCTTTCACATCCATAATTCGGATATCAAGACCTGTTAAATCGTAATTTTTTAAATATTTTTCTACTTTTTTGATGATTTGTGAGTCGTGAGCACGACCTTTATCTAACCAAAAAATAGCAGTAGTGTCTGAAAGTCTAGCTCTATTTACCGCCAATTTTACCCAATCTTGAATTGGGGCATCTTTTACTTGACACATTCTGAAAATATCGCCATTTTCTACTTTTTGTTCTAAAAAAGTTGCTCCGTTTTCGTCTTCTATTTTCACGGTTCCTGTACCAGAAATTTGGAAAGTCTTGTCGTGAGAACCGTATTCTTCGGCTTTTTGTGCCATCAATCCAACATTAGGAACCGAACCAAAAGTTCTTGGATCAATTGCTCCGTTTTTCTTCATATCATCTATAATCGCTTCGTAGAAACCAGCATAGGTTCTATCCGGAATTACACAAACCGTGTCTTCTTCTTTACCTTCTTTGTTCCACATTTTTCCGCCACCACGAACTAAAGCTGCCATAGATGCATCTACAATTACATCCGATGAAACGTGGAAATTGGTAATTCCCTGGTCAGAATTCACCATCGCAATTCTCGGTCCGTTTGCAATAGCATTTTCGATATCTGCTTTTATTTCGGCTTCTTGTGGAGTTCCTGCAATTTTTTCGTACAATGTTGCTAATCCGTAATTTGGATTGATGTCCAAAGCATCAAAAGTAGCTTTGTATTTTTCAAAAATAGTTTTGAAATACGTTTCTACAATCGCACCAAAAATAATAGGGTCAGAAACTTTCATCATCGTTGCTTTTAGATGTGCAGAAAGCAATACATTTTTTTCTTTGGCTTCGTCTATTGCAGTTTGAACAAAAGATTTCAGTGCTGCAAGATTCATAACCGATGAATCTATGATTTCTCCTGCTTTCAATGGAGCAAGATCTTTCAAAATTTTAGAAGAACCATCGTTTCCGTAGAATACAATTTTATATTTTCCTTCATTTTCGATGGTGGTAGAATTTTCGGTGCCGTAGAAATCACCAGAATTCATATGAGCAACCGAAGTTTTAGAATCTGAACTCCAAACTCCCATTTTGTGAGGATTTTCTTTGGCATAATTCTTCACTGCTTTTGGAGCACGTCTGTCAGAATTTCCTTCTCTCAATACAGGATTTACTGCGCTACCAAGAACTTTAGCATATTTTTTGTTGATGACAATTTCTTCATCATTTTTCGGTTCTACCGGATAATTTGGCACTGCAAAACCGTGTTTTTGTAATTCGGAAATGGCTTCTTCTAATTGAGGAACCGATGCTGAAATGTTTGGTAATTTGATGATGTTTGCTTCTGGTTTGGTTGCCAATTCGCCTAATTCAGCAAGTGCATCAGACACTTTTTGATCCTCTTTTAGAAATTCTGGGAAATTGGCCAAAATTCTTCCTGCCAAAGAAATATCTCTGGTTTCTACTTGAATATCTGCAGAAGTAGCAAATTTTTGAATAATAGGCAAAAGCGAATGCGTTGCCAACATTGGAGCTTCATCTGTCAATGTATAGATGATGGTAGAATTTTTTGACATATAATTATCGTATTTTGTTTATTGAAAAAAATAAAGAGAGCAAATTTAGTGTTTTTTGTAGAAAATATGAAATAGATGAATAGATAAAACCATTCTTAGTTTCTGGATAAAAGATATATCTTTGGATTTTAAAAAATTAATATTTAGAAAATGGCAAAAATTACATTTAAAGGAAACGAAATTTCAACCATAGGAAATTTACCAGAAGTTGGTTCAGAAGCTAAAAATTTCACTTTGGTTGCAGAAGATTTATCAGAAAAAACTTTGGCAGATTTCGCTGGGAAAAGAGTAGTACTCAATATTTTCCCGAGTATAGATACAGGTATTTGTGCAGCTTCTGCAAGACATTTCAATGCAGATGCAAGTTCTCTAGAAAACACTGTGGTGATCAATATTTCTAAAGATTTACCATTTGCTTTGCATAGATTTTGTGCAGCAGAAGGTCTAGAAAATGTGGTGAATCTGTCTGATTTCAGAGGAAATTTTGGGGCAGATTATGGCGTAACATTGTTGGATTCTCCACTGAAAGGTCTGCTTTCTAGAGCCGTAGTTATTATAGACGAAAACGGAAAAGTAGTCTATACAGAACAAGTCCCAGAAATTGCACAAGAACCAGATTATGAAAAAGCGATTGCCGTTTTGAAATAATTTTCATAGAAAAAAAATGAAAGAAAACCTTCTATACAAATTGTAGGAGGTTTTTTTGTTCAATAATTAAAAAATAATTTTTTATGAAAAATATTGTGGTAAGATTTTTTCTATTATTTTTGATTAAAAATTAACAAAATGGAAAACACGAAATTCAACCCTATAATTTGGTTCGAAATCTATGTAGATGATATGGAAAGAGCCAAAAATTTTTATGAAAAAGTCTTCAATGTACAGTTAGAAAAATTACCTTCACCACCAGGAGATCCAATGGAAATGTTTGTTTTTCCGAGCGATATGAAAAATTCAGGAGCTTCTGGAACTTTGGTAAAAATGGAAGGTGTAAAAGCAGGTGGAAATTCTACCCTAATTTATTTTTGGAGCGAAGATTGCACCACCGAAGAAAGCAGAGTGATAGAAGCAGGAGGAAAAATTTTTAAACCAAAAATGTCCATTGGTGATTACGGATTTATCTCGTTATTATTTGATACAGAAGGAAATATGATTGGATTGCATTCTTTGAAATAATGATTTTAATTTTATTAAAATAATATGAAAAATTTCCTAATAATATCTTTTTTTGCCATCTTTTCTTGTGCCAAAAATGAAGAAAAAATCATAAAAATAGATAATGCAGAAAACGTAAAAATTGCCAAACAAGTTTTTGTGGAATTTAACAATCATGATTGGCAAAAAATGGCAAATCTTTACATAGAAAACGCCGAATTTAAAGAACCTGCATCTGGAATGAAAATTCATAAAAAATCTCACGCACAGATTATAGAAGAATATTCTGGCTTAGAGAAAATGTTTCCCGATGTACAAGATTCTGTGGTTTCAGTTTATCCATCAGGAAAAGATAATGTTATCGTAGAATTTGTTTCAAAAGGTACTAATCCTGATAAAACTAAATTTGAACTGCCAATTTGTACTGTTTTCAGAATAGAAAATGGAAAAATTACGCAAGATTTTACGTATTTTGATAACTCTCAGAATTAATTTGAAACTATCACAAATTCTAAAAAAATCTTGTATATCATTTCAAATCTTTATTTTTGAAACTTCATTTAAAAAAAAACTAAAATATATGAAAGCACTGAAAATTTTAAAAATTATTCTTTACCTATTGTTCGCATTATTGTTCATTAATGCAGGTTTAGATAAATTCTTCCATTATATGCCGATGCCAGAAATGACCACCGAAATGCAGAAAGTAATGGATGCTTTTACCACTTTGAAATGGGTAATGCTACTTACTGGAATGGTAGAACTTGTTGCCGGAATTTTAATTCTTTTCCCGAAAACCAGAGTATTAGGAGCGGTGATGATTTTTCCTGTTATGATCGGAATTATTTGTCATAATGCTACTTTTATGCCGCAAGGTTTGGTAATTGCAGGTGTTTTATTTGTCATCAATATCAGTATGATTGCAGACAACTGGAGTAAAATAAAACCTTTATTTTCATAAAAAATGGAACCATTAATTGTAACTGCAACCATCAATTCACCAATCGAAAAAGTTTGGGATTATTTTACCAGTCCGGATTGTATCGTAGATTGGAATTTTGCGCACGAATCTTGGGAATGTCCTTCTGCAGAAAATAATCTGGAAATTGGCGGTGAATTTTTCTATAAAATGGCTGCAAAAGACCAGTCTGTAAGTTTTGTATTCCACGGAACGTACACCAAAATAATTCCGTTACATAAAATTGAATATCACATAGAAGATGGCAGAAAAGTAGAAGTTATTTTCAATAAAATAGATGAAAATACCACCGAAATTTTCGAACGTTTCGAGCCAGAACATATCAATCCATTAGAAATGCAGGAGCAAGGTTGGCAAAGTATTCTGAACGAATTCAAAAAATTCTGTGAATCCAACTAAAAATTAGTTCCCTACAAAAAAGGTTTCATTTCATCTTCGATGGTTTTGCGTAAATCCATCAATCGGATTGCGTATTGTTCGTTTTGTTTTTCGGCGTCGGTTTCTGGTACAAATTTTGGGATTTCCAACTTATTGCCATCATCATCTAATGCTACAAAAACGATGATGCAGTGCGTCTTTTTTTCAAAATTTTTGGATTTTATATTTCTGGAAAATACATTGATTGCAATATGCATACTGCTGGTTCCGGTGTAGATTACGTTTGCTTCAACTTTTACAATATGCCCAATTTTGATGGGCGAGTAAAACCGAATTCCACCAACATAGACTGTTACACAATAAGCCGAACTCCAAGAACAAGCACATGCATAACCAGCTTGGTCAATCCATTTCATCACGCTACCACCGTGAACATTGCCTCCGTAATTGACATCGGATGGTTCTGAAATGAACTGAAATTGCAGGGAATTGTTTTTCATATTTTATTTTGGGATAAAAGTAGTAAATTCTTTAGTATATTTGAGGAATTTATAAGTATGAAAAAAGTATTTTACCTGAAAACCTGCGACACTTGTCTGAAAATTTTGAAACAATTCGACCTCCAAAATTGGGAGAAAAGAGAAATAAAAACCATCCCAATTTCTAAAGAAGAAATAGATGAAATGTACCAATTAACGCACTCTTACGAAGCGCTTTTTAATAAAAAATCTACACAGATAAAATTGCAAGAGTTGGATTTGAAAACCTTGCAAGAAGACGATTTCAAAGAGTTATTACTCAATCATTATACTTTTCTTAAAAGACCTGTTTTCATCACCGATGCTGAAATTTTTATTGGGAATGATAAACAAAACGTAGATAATTTGAGAAAATCTTTTACCTAAAAAAAGCGACTGAATTTTTCAGTCGCTTTTTTTATTTTTATTAATTATCATTAAACAAAAGGCATTTTTACCACTTTTGCAGGAATATTTTTATTTCTAATTTGTATAAAAATGTCTGAACCAATTTTGAAATTCGGAGCGTCAACATAAGCTATTCCGATTCCTATATTTTTCATTGGGCTCATTGTTCCGCTGGTTACTTTGCCAATTTCTTTTCCATCTGCATCTACTACTAAATAATCGTGTCTTGGTACTGCTCTTTCTTGCATTTCAAAACCGACTAATTTTCTGGTAACACCTTCTTCTTTTTGTTTCTGGAAAAGTGCTTTGTCTACAAAATCTTTTTCAAATTTAGTAATCCAGCCCAATCCTGCTTCCATAGGTGAAGTCGTATCATCTATATCATTTCCATATAAGCAGAATCCTTTCTCTAACCTCAAAGTGTCTCTTGCAGCCAAACCACAAGGAATTAATCCAAATTCTGCACCAGCTTCTGAGATGGCATCCCACAATTTTTCGGCAAATTGATTGTTAAAATAAATTTCGAAACCACCACTTCCGGTATAACCTGTGTTAGAGATAATTACATTTTCTACACCAGCTACATTTCCTACCGTGAAATGGTAATACGGAATTTCTGAAAGATTGGTAGAAGTCAATTTTTGCAATGTTTCTGCGGCTTTCGGACCTTGTATTGCAATAAGCGACGTGTTATCTGAAACATTGGTCATGGTTGCACCAAATTTTTCGTTGTATTTCGAGATGTGGTTCCAGTCTTTATCGATATTAGATGCATTTACCACTACAAAATATTTTTGATCTGCCATTTTGTACACGATTAAATCATCTACAATTCCGCCATTTCCGTTTGGTAAACAAGAATATTGTGCTTTTCCGTTTTCTAAATTTTCAACATTGTTGGTAGTTACAAATTGCAGCAAATCTTTTGCAGTAGGACCTTCAATGTAAAATTGTCCCATATGTGACACATCGAAAATTCCTACTTTTTCGCGAACTGCAAAATGCTCCTGCGTAACTCCAGAATATTGTACTGGCATTTCAAAACCTGCAAAAGGCACTATTTTGGCTCCTAAAGCAACGTGTTTATCAAACAGAGCGGTTCTTTTTTCCATATTTTTTATTTTTTATTGATTTTTATTAAAACTATTCGAAATGAATTTCGAATTTTTATTATTTTGATGTTTCTATTTTTTTAATTGATGAAATTTCATCAATTAAAAATCCGAAATTTGAACTTCTAACTTCTAACTTCTAATTACAAATGCTCCTTGTATTCCTTCAAAATTATTTTGAACCAAGGCGTAAAATGTTTCGGATTTTCTTTCATTTCATCATCTAATTGTTCCATAGTAACATAACGAACTTCAGAAACTTCATCTTTATTTAATGTGAAATTTCCGTTGTATTTTCCCGTGAAAACGTGGTCCAGCTCGTGTTCCCAAAGATTTTCACCAACATCTGCTTTGTAGATAAACCAAAATTTTTCTTGGATTTCCACTTCAATTCCCAGTTCTTCTTGCACTCTACGTTTTGCAGCTTGCAAATAGGTTTCATTTAATCTTGGGTGAGAACAACAAGCATTGGTCCATTGATTTGGAGAATGATATTTACTTGCAGCGCGCTTTTGCAAAAGCATTTCGCCATTATCATTAAACAAAAATACCGAAAAAGCACGGTGCAAAATCCCATTTTGGTGGGCTTGTAATTTTTCCATCACTCCCAAAACGGAATCTTCAGGCGAAACCAAGACTACTTGTTCTTCTATCATAGGTGCACAAAATTAACCAAAATTTTAGATTCATCAAGTAAAAAAATAGGTAATAATTGTGTGAAGAATTCATTTTCGTAGGTCTGTTGCTCAATAGCTTCAAAATTTCTATCAAAATAATTGAGTAACACATCAATTTTGAAAAAAAATGAGGTTTATTATAGCCACATCTATTCTATGAAAAGTACCATTTCTCTGTTAATTAGTACGTTATTTTTATTGTTTTTTTGCTTTAATAACGAAAAAAAAGACGAAAAAAAAGTACAAAAACAACAACCATATCACTATGTAGTAGTTACTGATGATGCTGCCGAAAATTTCACGGAATTTCCTGCAAGATTAGAAGATTATCAATCTGGAAATTAACATATTATATTTTGGTGGAAAATTTGTAATTTTGAAACTTAAAAAATTTGAAAATAATGGAGCTAGAATATAAAGAACATCAGAGCCCAATATTGAAAGGTGATATCAAAAATTATTTAATTGATATTGATGGGACTATTACAGATGATATTCCAAATGAAGAACCAGAACGTATGGTAACGTGTGAACCATACCAAGATGCATTAGAAACCATTAATAAATGGTATGATGAAGGTCACCAAATTTGTTTTTTCACGTCTAGAACCGAAGCTTTGAAACAAATCACCATAGATTGGTTAGACAAGCACGGATTCAAATATCACAGCGTTTTGTGCGGAAAACCAAGAGGTGGAAATTATCATTGGATTGATAATCACTTGGTAAAAGCAACCCGATACAAAGGAAAATTCACCGATATGGTAGACAAAAAAGTAACTATACAAGTATTCAAAGATTAACACATAGGAAACCTGAAAAGGTTTTTTTTCTTAAATAATAATATAACATTTTTCAGATGAAGATTTTAGCAAACGACGGATTAGACCAATCAGGAATAGATGCACTAACTTCAAAAGGTTTTGAGGTAATTACCGATAAAGTTCCGCAAGAATTTTTGGCAGATTTCATCAATCAACATCAGATTAGAACTGTTTTGGTTCGTAGTGCTACTCAAGTTAGACAAGACGTGATAGATACCTGTCCTAGTTTAGAAATTATTGGTAGAGGTGGAGTTGGTATGGATAATATAGACGTAGATTATGCCAGAAGCAAAGGAATTCACGTGATAAATACACCATCTGCTTCATCTGAATCGGTTGCAGAACTGGTTTTTGCGCATCTTTTTTCTGGGGCTCGATTTTTAGAAGAATCCAACAGAAAAATGCCTATAATAGGTGATACCGAATTTGCAAAACTGAAAAAATCGTACGAAAAAGGCATCGAATTGCGTGGTAAAACCATCGGAATTATTGGGATGGGAAGAATCGGGCAAGAAGTGGCAAGAATTGCTCTTGGTCTAGGAATGCGTGTAATTGCTGCAGATAATAATATTGGTAAAGCAACTATCAAAGTAAAATTTTATAACAACCAATTCATTAATGTAGATATAGAAACCGAACCAATTGAAGGTGTTTTGCAGCACGCAGATTTTATTACGCTGCATGTTCCTGCTCAGAAAAGTGGTGCTATGATTGGTAAAGCCGAGTTAGATAAAATGAAAACCGGTGCTGCAATTGTAAATTGTTCTAGAGGTGGTGTTATAGATGAAAATGCCCTGATTGAAGCTTTGGATTCTGGTAAAATATCATTTGCAGGATTAGATGTGTTCGAAAACGAGCCAACTCCAAGTAAAAAAATCTTGAATCACCCGAAAATTTCGCTTACACCTCACACTGGTGCATCTACACTAGAAGCGCAAGACAGAATCGGACTTTCTTTGGCAGAACAAATTTGCAGTATTATGCAAGTTCATTAATGATAAGAAAGTTTACATTTTTTAGAAAAAAATAAATAGAAAACGCTCCAAAATTTTGGAGCGTTTTTTATGATTAAAATAAGAGAACTTATTTTTTCAAAGCATCTCTGATTTCCATTAATAGTGCGTCTGTTGAAGATGGAGCAGCATCTGCAGCATCTGCTGGTTTTTTCATTTTGTTGATTGCTTTAATCATCATAAATAATACCAAAGCTATAAAGAAGAAGTTAATAATTGCAGCTAAAAAACTACCATATTTTACACTTCCCCAAGTTAATTCAGCGATATTAGAAACTCCTGCAGCTTTTAAAGCTGGGTTTAGTAGCAATGGTGTTACAACATCATCTACAAAAGACGATACAATTTTCCCAAATGCACCACCAATAATCACAGCAACAGCTAAATCTACAACATTCCCTTTGATTGCAAATTCTTTAAATTCGGATACAAAACTCATAGTTTATTTATTTTATGTTATTCTAGATACAAAAATATAATTTTTTTTAAAATAAACCTATATTTTTATTTTTTTTA
>CALFIE010000022.1 GCA_937876095.1 uncultured Flavobacteriales bacterium
TGATAGGCTTATTATTGCTAACATTACAGGGATGGGTAATTAAACGGATAATCAATTAATATTAATTGAAATGAAAAAAAACAATAAGATTCAAAACTCATAATTCGTAACTCGAAACTAATATCGAACCAATGAAAAACTACTACCAAAAAGCGATCACTTTTCAGGAATATATGCAAATCGCTGAACAAAGATTGCACAACAATCCCGATAAATCAGATGAACATCAGGAATACTACGAACTTGGTTTGCAGCGTATGAATCGTACTTTGAAAACCTACAAAGTAGATGAATCTCAACTTGAAACCCTGAAATCTAAAAATTTCACGGGCAAAATCCTTCTGATTTCAGAACCTTGGTGCGGAGATGCAAGTGCAACTGTACCTGCAGTTTCCAGATTTTTTGAAGCAGGAAATATTGAAGCTAAAATATTTTTGAGAGATGCAGATGAGACCTTAATCAGCCAATTTCTAACCAACGGAACTCAATCGATCCCCAAAATTTTGATATTGAATGAAGATTTTTCATTAAAAAATGTGTGGGGACCAAGACCAAAACACGGACTGGAACTCCTGAAAAAATTCAAAGAGAATCCCGAAACCTACTCCAAAGATGAATTTCACAACGATTTGCAAGTCTATTACGCAAAAAACAGAGGTAAAGACGCTATTTCAGAAATTTTAGAACTTTTGTAGTACTAAAACATAATTATCAAATTACCTCATTTTCAAATTTACAACAATGACTTTCCTCAAAAAAAATTGGCTCACGCTTTTACTCGCCGCATTTTTGGTGTCTATTTTTGTATTTCCCGACTTCAAAGCATTTATACAGCGCCAAATTCTGATGAAACCATCCCTGGAAAAAGTCGAAAACGAAGTCACTTTTTCTGCACAAGAACTCAATCTACCTCTGAAAGGAATCAATGTTCCCGACGCCAACTTGGCAGATTTCCAAGGTAAAATAGTATTTCTAAATTTTTGGGGAACTTGGTGTCCTCCTTGTAGAGCAGAGTTTCCGTCGGTACAGCAATTGTACAACACCAAAAAAGACCAAATACAATTCGTACTCATTGCTATGCAAGATCAGGAAGAAAATATTCGAAAATTTTTGGTAGAAAACCACTACACAACACCGGTCTATATTGCAACCGGTCCCATTTCAGAGAAAATGTTGCCACAAGTTTTTCCTACCACTTTCCTCATCGGTAAAAATGGTAGAATTCTGAAAAAAGAAGAAGGAGCAAGCGATTGGAATTCCGCATCAGTCCATCAATTCCTAGATTCTATCAGCAAATAGCAATATTTATGTTTTTATTAACTATTCCTTATCAAAATTTGGCAAAGAATTTGATTAATTTTGAAGTGTAAAAACAAAAAAAACAATGAAATACTCAAAAATAGAATTAGCAAAACAAGCCTTCAAACACAAAGGATTCATTCAGAAAATTCCCGTAATTGTCAGAATGTTGAAATCCACTTTCAAAAAAGAATACAAACCCGAATTCAAGAACGTTTTAGTTCCAGGATTGGTTTTGGTGTACCTCATTTCGCCGCTCGATTTTTTACCAGATTGGATTCCATTTATCGGTGCATTAGATGATTTGGCGCTTCTTGCCATCGCAATTCCAATGCTGATGAAAGAAACCGAAAGATTCGTAGCGTGGGAAACTACCAAAAGTGGAAATCCACAAATTTTAGAAGCCGAAATTATAGAATAAATTTCATAAAAATCACCAAGCATCTCATTGTAGATGCTTTTTTTTTGGCGCACCACGATTTCGGTGAAAACCAGCGCAGTCCGTCTCCAGTTCCCGCTTTTTTATTTTTTTTGCCAACGCGCAACCCTTTCAGAGATTTTAAACTCTGAAAGGGTTCCCACTTCGAAAAAAAATAAAAAGAGCTCCACTTTCGTCGGTGCGAAAACACTTTTCTGTCTTTTTTGTGGGTTATATTAGCATTTTTTTTAACCGCAAATCGAAGATTCGACGAAGTCAAAAGAATCAAAAGATATTTTTCCAGAATAGAAATTCAAAAGTTAGCAAAAAGCACTATAATTCATCACTTTACCTTTTGAGAATCTTTTACGTAGATTCTATTTTGGTTGTTTTTGCGGAAAAATTTTTTCAAACAAGAATTTTCAAAAAGCACATAAATTTCAAGATTTACCCTTTACAAACCTTTGATATGCTTTTTAAGTAGATTTTACTTTTGATTCTTTTGTGGTAAAATTCGATTCACTTTCAATAACATTCCAAAAAAAATTACCTTTGCACTATGCAAAAAAAACTAATTTCAGTAATCGGTTCTACCGGAATTGGCAAAACCAAGTTGGCCATTTCTTTGGCAAAACACTACGCTACCGAAATTATTTCCTGCGATTCCAGACAATTTTTTAGAGAAATGAAAATCGGGACTGCAGTTCCATCTCCCGAAGAATTAGCAGCAGTACCACATCATTTTGTAGGGCATCTTTCCGTAGAAAATTATTATTCCATTGGTCAGTACGAGACCGATGCTTTAGCAAAATTAGACGAGTTGTTCCAGAAATATGACACCGTAATTTTAGTAGGTGGAAGTATGATGTACGAAAAAGCCGTAACCGAAGGTCTGAATGATTTACCTGAAGCAAACGCCGAAAATCAAGAAAAATTACAAAAAATTTGGGATCAAGAAGGTTTAGGAAAACTACAAGAACTTTTACTAAAATTAGATCCTAAATATTACGAAGTAGTTCACCTGGAAAATCCACGTAGATTATTACGAGCAATAGATGTGATTTGGCAAACCGGAAAAAAATACTCCGAGATTATTTCAGAACCCAAAAACAAGAGAAATTTCGCAGTTCACAGAATAGGTTTACACGCACCACGCGAAATGATGTACGCGAGAATCAACCAAAGAGTCGATCAAATGTTAGAAAACGGACTGATTTCCGAAGTGCAGTCTTTGGTGAAATTTAGAAATCTGGTACCACTACAGACCGTAGGTTACACCGAAATTTTCAACTATTTAGACGGAACTTGGGATTTGGATGTTGCAATAGAAGAAATCAAGAAAAATTCTCGCAGATACGCAAAACGACAAGTCACTTGGAACAAAAAAGTGGAAAACGTAAATTGGCTTTTGTATGATTATTCCAGTGATGATCTAGAAAAAATAATTCCGCAGATTTCGTAGATTTATTAAGGCTTAAATTTAACATTAAGAATTTCAGTTAATTAAATCTATAAATAAGAAATCAATAAATTGATTTTAGATGAATAAACATCAAGAAAAAAGCTCTTAACTCCTTAATGTTAAATTACAATTCAATTTTAAACAGGCTCTAAAAATAAGTACGGTATAATTTCTAAACAAAAGTAGTGCTTAAATTTTGTATTTTTGTGCTACGAAATATAGAATAACTACAGATCCTCGAATTATGGCAAATACACCTTCTAATATGTTGGCTTTAGGAACTAAAGCACCTTTTTTTGAACTCCCAAATCCTGCAAAAAAATTCAAACTTCAGAATTTAGACGAATTGAAAGGAAAAAAAGGGACTTTGGTGATCTTTATGTGCAATCATTGTCCGTTTGTTTTGCACGTGATCGATAAACTCACCGAATTGTACGAAGATTACCGAGAAAAAGGCATAGAATTTATCGCCATCAATTCCAATGATGTAGAGAAATATCCTGCAGATTCCCCAAATCTGATGATAGATTTTGCCAACGAAAGAGGATTTACGTTCCCGTATTTGTTTGATGAGAGTCAGGCAATTGCAAAAGCGTATGATGCAGCTTGTACTCCTGATTTTTATTTTTTTGATGACAAATTAGACCTTGTCTATCGCGGACAAATGGACGATTCCAGACCAGGAAATACCAAAGAAATTACCGGCGAAGATTTGGTAATTGCTTTTGAAAATTTACTGTCCGAAAATCCACAAGAAGAATTGCAAAAACCAAGTATGGGCTGTAATATTAAGTGGAAATAGGTTAAGAATCAAGATAAAAGGCAAAAGTGAAAAATTGAAAGCAAGTAATCACTTTATTTTTTTATTTAACATAATTTTACTTTACTTTTTTCCTTTTTTCTTCTCAAAAAAACGGATTATGATTTCGCTCAAAACCAATTTCGGTAGGATTTCCATGTCCGCAGAAAACCTTGGTTTCAGTAGGTAATGTAAATAGCTTGGTTTGGATGCTTTCCAGCAATTGATTGTGATTTCCGCCATACAAATCGGTTCTACCAATACTTCCTTGGAAAAGTGCATCGCCAGAAATTACAAAATTTTGCGACTCGCTATAGAATGCCAAACTACCAGGAGAATGACCAGGAACATGAAAAATTTGGAAACAATCTTCGTCTATGCAATAGTTTTCACCTTCTTTTAAGTAAGAAATATCACCAACAAACGCTTCAAATTGAAACCCAAATTGTCTTGCTGAAACAGGATTTCTATTGAGAATTTCTTGTTCTTTTTCGTGCATCATAACATGGACTTTGTATGTATCAAAAGCCCATTGCAAACCCAAAACGTGATCAATATGAGCGTGAGTTAAGAGGATGTTTTTGATAGTAATTCCATTTTCATTAATGAAATTTTCCAAAATTTTGGTTTCTTCTGCATTCCAGTTTCCGGGATCCAGGATTAGGCCATTTTTATTTTCATTAAAAATAATGTAGGTGTTCTCTGAAAAAGGATTGAAAGGAAAAACTTGAATATGGAGCATTGGTGATTTTTTTAGGTAAAATTTTTTGTAAAAATATAACCTCGCTTTCACATTCGCAAATTGGCAGACGATTTTGGCTCAATTTTCGTTATCTTCGTAGTATGAAATTTTTGAAATTTTTGGTATTGTTGTGCTCGAGTTTTGTCTTTTCTCAAAAAATTCACAGCATTCAGCTTTTCAATCCACAAACCAATGATGAAACTCCAGTTATAAAATTTGGAGAACAATTGGTATTGAGTTTTGATGATTTCGATAATGCAAGTACTGTTTATCGTTATACCATAAAACATTACAATCGAAATTGGGAAGACGATGGTCTTTTTTTTACAGAATTTGCGACAGGTAGTCTGAATAGTATGATTAATAATTACCAATATTCATTCAATACTCTCCAGAAATACACCCATTATTCGTTGAATTTTCCCAATGAAAAAATGCAACCTAAAATTTCAGGAAATTTTCAATTAATTGTCTATTCAGATTCGGTGGAGCAACCACTTTTTACTAAAAAATTTTGCGTAGTAGAAGATGGTGCAAATGTGGCGATCAATGTAACCCGATTTCAAGATGCAAGAAATCCAAATCTGAACCAAAGAGTAGAAGTACAGGCAATTTCAGAGGGAAGCAATCTTATGAGTAATCTGAATTCCATCACCTTGTCAGTTATCAAAAATAATAATTTCAACACAGGAATTTTTAATGAAAAAACCAGTTCTGCACTAGGAAACCGAATCCTTTTTCAGCAACTGAATTTGGCTTTTCCGGGCGATAATGAGTTTTATTATTTTGATAATAAAATCATCAATCAAGCTTTTGATATGGTTGCCAATGTTGGTACAAATGATGGGAAATACTACTCTTATCTTTATCCAGTTTGGGCATATCCTCAAAATTATCAGTACCAACCAGATGTAAATGGTGCGTTCTATTTCCGAAGGAATGATTTAGGAATCGAGCGAAATGCGGCAACAGAAGGCGATTATTCTTGGGTTCATTTTGTGCTAGATTCCGATAAAACCGATAAAGAAATCTTTGTTTTGGGTGGATTTAATGATTATTTGCCAAGCAAAGAAAACCAAATGATTTTTGATGAAAATTCTAAAAAATATATTGCCAAAATTTATATGAAACAAGGTTTCTATAATTATATTTTAGCTACCAAAAATGATGACAGAACTATGAATTTCGGAGAAATAAACGGCAACTTTTGGCAAACCGAAAATCTTTATCAAGCATTTCTATATTATACACCTTTTGGTAGAAATTATGATGGATTGTTTGGTTACGGTGAAACCAGAAGAATGGTTCGTTAGAATTTTTGTAATTCTTCTTCACAAAGTTTCTTCACAACATTTATCCAGCTATCTTCATCATTCAGACAAGGAATATAATTGAAATTTTCACCTCCAGAATGTATAAATTCTTCTTTACCTTCCATCGAAATTTCTTCTAAAGTTTCTAAGCAATCGCTTACAAAAGCCGGACAAACTATCGCTAGATTTTTCACGCCATTTTTTGGGAAATTCTCTAAGGTTTCATCTGTGTAAGGTTCAATCCATTTGTCTTTACCAAGTCGAGATTGGAAAGTTACTTTCACTTTATCTTCTGGTAAATTCAGTTTTTGGCGCACCAATTCTGTCGTTCGGAAACACTGATGTCTATAACAAAATTTATGTGAAGGATTTTCGTCTTTGAAACAACAATCGCCAATTTTACAAGTTTTTGTCGGGTCGGTTTTATAGATATGCCTTTCTGGAACGCCGTGATAAGAGAACTGCAACACATCAAAATTTTCAGGCAATTTCTCGCGAATACTTTCCGCTAAACAATCAATATAGATATCTCTATTGTAAAACGGCGCAACATAATTGATTTTAATATTTTTGAAAAATTGATCTTGAACTTCCTTCGCTTTTTCTATCACTGTTTCGGTGGTACTCATTGCAAACTGCGGATACAGCGGAAAAAGAACGATTTCTTCCACACCTTTATCAACCAGATTTTGTATGCCGGTTTGTATGCTTGGTTCAGAATATCGCATCCCGATTTCTACTGGAACCTCTACCAATCTTTGTAATTTTTCTTTAATTTTTTTGGTAATTACTACCAAAGGTGAACCTTCATCAGTCCACACTTTTTTGTAAGCTTCAGCAGATTTTGGTGGTCTGGTTTTCAAGATAATTCCTTGAACTAATAATGCCCGAAAAAACCATCGGTAATCTATCACGCGTTCATCCATCAAGAATTCGTCTAGATAGTTTTTCACATCTGCTACTTCTGTCGATTTTGGCGAACCCAAATTCACCAGTAAAATTCCTTTCTTGGAGTTTCGAGTTTCGAGTTTCGAGTTTCGAGTTGAATTATTTTCCAAAATTATTTAATTTCTATTTTTCATTGTGAAACTCGTATCACGAATCTCGTTTCTCATATTATCCATTCACAGCTTCCACACTTTCCACCAATTCTGGAGCAAATTGTTTCAAAATTCGTTCAATTCCGCCTTTTAAAGTTGCGGTAGAACTTGGGCAGCTAGAACATGCACCTTGTAAGAGCATTTTTGCGGTTTTTGTAGCTTCATCATATTCAATTAATGAAATTTTTCCACCATCATTTTCTACAGCAGGAGCAACATATTCCGCCAAAATATCCGAAATTTTCTGTTCGTTATCGGTATAATCTCGGTTAATTATTTTTTCTACCGGATTTTCGTGTGTTTGTGGTGCTATGTTGCTTACTTTTCCGCCTTCTTGTAAAAAATTGGCGATGCCATCTTTCACAGGAACCATCACTTCGTGCCATTGTACCGAATCATTTTTGGTAACAGCCACAAAATTATCAGAAACAAAAACTTCGCTCACAAAATCAAATTCATTGTAAATAGCTTCTGCAAGAGGAACTCCACTTGCTTCTTCTCTATTTTTTACTTCCACAAAACCATTGAGAATTAATCTGGAAGAAACGAATTTCATCACATTTGGATTTGGAGTCATTTCAGCAAAAAGCGGATACAATTCTTTTTGTTTTTGAATGTATATTCTAGGATTTGCTAGAAGTTCGTCTTCAATTACGTTTTTTAAACTTTCTACAACATCTTCCCATTCTACGATGTCTTCTTTTGCAATAGCCACAAAATTGGCAGTAATGAAAATTTTTGAAACAAACGGATAATTAAAAAGTTCCTGAGCCAAAGGAATTTCTGACACATCTGAAGTTCTATCCAGTTCTAGTGAACCCGGAATCAGCGTGTAATCCGATACAAATTTCATCACTTTCTTGTTTTCTGTGGGTTCTATTATGATTTGTCGCATTTTTTTAGTTACTTTTGATTTGCAAAAATACGGAAAGGAAGTTAGACGAAGGAATGACTGAGTTAGATATTTTCGATGTTATGCAAATCAATTATCAATAATCATTTATCAATTTTAAAAAAAACATGTCAATTGTAAGGGAACTTTTAGGAAAAACACCAAAAATCGGAGAAGACACTTTTCTCGCTGAAACCGCCGTAATTATTGGCGATGTAGAAATGGGAAAAAATTGCAGTGTGTGGTACAATGCAGTGATTCGTGGAGATGTACATTACATAAAAATGGGTGATAAAGTAAATGTACAAGACAATGCAATGTTACACTGTACATACGAGAAATTTCCACTGAATATTGGCAACAATGTTTCTATAGGTCACAATGCAATTGTGCACGGTTGTACACTTCACGATAATGTTTTGATTGGGATGGGCGCAATTGTGATGGACGAATGTGTTGTAGAGAGCAACTCAATTGTAGGAGCTGGTTCTGTAGTTACACAAGGAACTCACATAAAATCTGGCGAAGTTTGGGGTGGAATTCCTGCTAAAAAATTGAAAGACATTTCCCCAGAATTATTAGAAGGCGAAGTCAATAGAATTGCCAATAATTATGTGAAATATTCTTCGTGGTACAAAGAGGATTAAATGAGTATTTGAGTATTTGAGTTTTGAAACCGTCATTGCGAGCGAAACGTAGTGTAGTGAAGCAATCTTTAGTAGTTTTTTTTGGAGGAGTTTATTTAACCAGAAAAGTATCAATAGATTGGTGACTTCTTCAGACTAGATAGTCAAAAGCGGGCAAAATGTAAAATTTTCGACATTTAACTTTTGCAAACCTTTGATATACTTTTTTTTATAAATTTTACTTTTGTTTCTTTTGCGGCAAAGAGTTTTTTCAAAATATTTTTTTTAAATGAATAATTTCCCTCAACTTTCCACTTCAAGATTAGTACTATCTCAACCTCTGGTTGCAGATAAAGAAAATATTGTTTTACAAATGAATTCTACCTCAGAAATTGCTGAAAACACATTAACTATTCCGTTTCCTTATGCTGAAGAAAATGCCAAAACTTGGCTAAAAATGGCAGAAGAAGGTTTTGCAAGAAAAGACACTTTTGTTTTTGCGATTCGCGAAAAAGAAAACCTGAAATTAATTGGTGGAATTGGACTACATCTCGATTTGTCGAACAACAAAGCCGAAGTTGGATATTGGCTTGGGAAATCTTTTTGGAATTTGGGCTATGTTTCAGAAGCACTAAAAGAAATCCTGAAATTCGGTTTTACAGAACTGAAACTCAACAAAATTTACGCCTCTCATTTTTTGCACAATCCTGCATCAGGAAAGGTACTGCTCAAAAACGGATTTCAACAAGAAGGCATCTCCAAACAAGAAATCCTAAAAAACGGGGTGTATTTAGATTTGGTTCGTTATGCAATATTTTTCATTCCATAATCAGTGAAAAACTAACATAATTTTCTCAATTTTCTATTTTTTTTGGCGCTTTTTCCGTCTACAGCTCCCACTTTTTTTGTGATTGCGAGATTGGCGAAGTCCACCAAATTGCTTTTTACAAAAATT
Source organism: uncultured Flavobacteriales bacterium (assembly GCA_937876095.1). Classification (GTDB taxonomy): domain Bacteria; phylum Bacteroidota; class Bacteroidia; order Flavobacteriales; family Weeksellaceae; genus CALFIE01. The sequence goes on from CALFIE010000022.1 coordinate 9,607, forward strand.
TTGCGTTTTCCAAAAAAAAACGACCATTTCTCAACTCGCAATCACAAAAAAGAGTTCCGCTTTCGCCGGAGCGCAATTGCAGTTGCAAGTTCTACCGATTCCCTCAAAATCACTTTTTGATAAAACAGCATTTCCATAAAATTTTAGTATTTTTGAAATCAGAATGAACAACGACCTTTTTCACCTCGTAGAAAACACCTCTCGCAATATTTTTCTCACCGGAAAAGCAGGAACCGGAAAAACCACTTTTCTGAACGAATTTGTGAGCAAATCCCAGAAAAAACTCGTCGTAGTTGCACCTACAGGAATTGCCGCCATCAATGCAGGTGGAGTTACCATACATTCTATGTTCGGATTTCCGTTGCGTGCATTTGTACCAACAGTCGATAGAATAGATGGCAATCTCGCGATGAATATCCCCGATTTGCTTCAACATTTCAAATACCGAAGAGACAAACTGAAATTACTCAGAGAAATAGAAATCATCATAATAGATGAGGTTTCTATGCTGCGAGCAGATTTATTGGATATGATGGATCTTTCACTTCGGCATATTCGTAGAAATCAACAGAAATTTGGTGGAGTACAGATGTTGTTTATTGGCGATTTGTACCAGTTACCACCTGTTGTTCGTCACGAAAACGAGTACATTCTGAAACAATACTACCAATCTCCCTTTTTTTTCGAAGCAAAAGCACTAGAAAATGTAGATTTACTCACCGTAGAACTTACCGAAGTCTATCGACAAAAAGACCAAGAATTTGTAGAAATTCTGAACGAAATCAGAGACGGAAATCTCTCGCAAGAACATTACGAAAAGCTGCATTCCAGATATTTACCCAATTTCGAGGTCGAAGAAAAATCCTATGTTTATCTGACTTCTCACAACAGAATGGCAGATGAAATCAACCAAAGGAAACTAAGTGACCTTAAAGATAAATCCTATTTTTTCAAAGCAAAAATCACCGGTGATTTCAATGAGCACCAATATCCAAATGAGGAAACACTGGAACTGAAAGTCGGAGCACAAATTATGTTCATACGTAATGATGCAAGTACCGAAAAAAGATATTTCAACGGGAAATTAGCAGAAATTACCGCCATAAATCCTGAAGAAATTTGGGTAAAAATAGATGACGACCACGAAGAATATAAACTCAAAAAAGAAATTTGGGAACAGAAAAGGTACACACTCAGTCCCGAAAAATCTATAAAAGAAGAAGTTTTGGGCAGTTTTGAGCAATACCCAATTCGTTTAGCATGGGCTGTAACCATACACAAATCGCAAGGTTTAACTTTTGACAGACTGATGATAGATGCCGGGAAATCTTTTGCGTCAGGTCAAGTGTATGTTGCGCTATCACGGTGTAGAACGTTAGACGGAATTGTGCTGAAATCCAAAATTTCACCCGATGTTATTTTCAGTGATCATAGAATCAGTGCATTTCAGGATGCAACCAATGCAAACGATCAGATTTCAGAAATTCTGAACGCCGAAAAATACGATTACAGCCTGCACAAAATGTTGCGCAAAGTCAATTGTATCTGGATCAGAGCTACTGTGCAAAATTGGTATCAATCTGCCAAAGAAAGCCGATTTGTAGATCAAGAAAAAGCGAATAACCTTGCCATTACATTGAAATCTGACAGCAAAAATTTAGGCGAAATTTTTGAAAAATTTGAACGTCTGGTTCTAAGCAAATCCCAAAAAGTGAAAGATGATACCACGGTTTGGAAAGAAATAGAAGACAAAGTAAAAGGCGCCGTGAATTTCTTTTTCACGAGAGTTCACGAGCAGATTTTTGTTCCTTTGAAAGATTTCTACGCAGAAACCAAAGGTGTAAATGGTATGAAATTGTACAATGATGAGGTACGTAGTTTGCTAGATGATATAGAAGATTACTTATTGGATCTGAAAACTGTCAATTTGCTCGATACTCCACTTTTCGATTCGGCAAATGACTTAGATATCAATACAAAAGTGGCGAAAATTCCTGCGCACGTACAGACGTTTCAACTTTTTCAGGCAGGGAAATCTCCTGCAGAAATTGCCAAAGAAAGGGGCGTTTTGTTGGGAACGATTTTCGGACACCTTGCTAAATTTGCAGAGCAAGGAATTTTGAGTCAAGAGGATTTGCTACGATTGGTAACTAAAGAAAAAATCGACCAGTTCAGGAAAACCTACCAAGAGAATCCACAAGAAAATCTCAACGATTGGAAAAGTGCACTCCCAAAAGAATTCGAGTACCACGAAATTCGATTGCTTTGGATGTATTTCGGGAAAGTTGCTGATTAGATTTCTTATTGCTAATCGAAGATTTATAGTTTAATTAACCGCAAAAGTGGCAAAAGAATTGTTGATTTTTTAAGTTTTGCAAAAGTTGATTGTTAATGAAATTTATTTTCAAAATTTTGAAAGAATTTGTTGTTAGTGTCTGTGTAAACATCAATTAAGACGAGCTTTAACCGAAACTTATAAATTAAATTTTTTTTATCAAAATTTTTTAACAAATCACAATATATCCAATTTTCTTTTCGATGACTAAAAATTATAAGAATAACTACACTTGCGTCCCGGACTGAACGGAGCTCTTTTTTTGCCATTGCGAGACAAAGAATGATGATTTTGCAATATAGTCAAACTTTATAGTTACTAACTTGGGATTGATTCACTTCGTTCGCAATGACAAAAAAAAGCGAGAGTGGAGTACGGAAAAGACGCCCAAATAATTAGGGTGGTTTTGGTTTTTGTGAGTATCTTTGCCGTGAAATAGCTAAATAATTTTGAAAAATGTCTGAAATAAAACTCAATACCATACAAGAAGCGATAGATGATTTGCGAAACGGGAAAATAATCATTGTAGTAGACGATGAAGATCGTGAAAATGAAGGCGATTTTTTGTGTGCTGCAGAACTTACGACGCCAGAAATTATCAATTTTATGACGATTTATGGTCGTGGTCTGATTTGTACTCCGCTTCCAGAAAAACGTTGCGATGAATTGGGTCTGGATATTATGGTGATGAGAAGCAGTGATCCTAAGGAAACAGCTTTTACGGTTTCGGTGGATTTGTTGGGAGATGGTGTTTCTACAGGGATTTCTGCCAATGATCGTGCAAAAACTATTTTGGCACTTATGGATGAAAAAACCAAACCGTCTGATTTTATGAGACCGGGACATATTTTCCCACTCAGAGCCAAAAAAGGGGGCGTTTTGAAACGAGCAGGACATACAGAAGCTGCGATTGATCTGACCAAATTGGCCGGCTTGAAAGAAGGTGGCGTAATTTGTGAAATTATGAATGATGATGGATCTATGGCGAGATTGCCCGAACTGATGGTTTTGGCAAAAAAACACGACCTAAAATTGGTTTCTATAGAAGATCTGATACAATATCAACTGAAAAAAGGTCAAATAATTGAGCGCATAGAAGAACAAAAAGTGAAAACACAATTCGGGGAGTTTGATTTTTTTGCGTTTAAGGAAACAAGTACCGATCAGATACATTTTGCCTTTACCAAAGGAAAATGGACTCCAGATGAACCGGTTTTGGTGCGAGTTCAGGCTTCTAATTCGTATTTCGATGTGTTGAGTAGAATGAATTCTGGCGAAAAATTGTTGCTGGAAAAAGTGACTAATATGATCAACGAGGAAGGAAAAGGCGCCCTGATTTTCATCAATAATGTGTCTAATACCGAAAATACGATGCGCAAATTGCAGCAGTTTTTGGATTTCCAAAATGGGGAAGAAAAAAGACCAACTTTGGCTTCCAATTACCGTGATTACGGAATTGGCACGCAAATTCTGAAAAATTTGGGGATCAACCGATTCCGAGTAATTACGCAAAGTCCGAACATAAAGCCGCAAGTTGGTGGTTATGATGTGGAAGTGACGGAAATGGTGGAGTTGTAACACTTTTTCAATATCAAACAGAAATAAATTTACGTCTTGGTAAAAACAATAAATTTCTTGATATGTTTCATCATATCGCTATCTTTATACTCCTGCCAATCTTATAAGAGATTAAGAGATGACGTGAAAGTGCCAAAAAGCAATTATGTTTTTAATAATAAAAAGAAATTCAATCCTATCATTTATAAAACCATAGATTCAAGTTATTTTTATATTTTGGTAAATTCTTATTGGGCAGACAAAAATTTCAATAAAACAGGAGAATGTGGAGGAAGAGTAGGTACCGTTTTACAATTTTATAATAATGGGAATGTTAGAGAATTTGCAATTAGTGAAATGTCTGCAGACCCAGAATATACTGGACAGAGAGGTGTTGTTTACACAAAAAATAATCAAATAAAAGTAGATTTGTTTAGTAGTATTTCTGATGGAGATATGGCAATATTGTCCTATAAAGTGAAAATAGACGGAAATAAACTATATTTATTAGAAACTCTTTTTAGTCCTTTTGGTAATGGAGAAACTCATTGCTATCTTTATGAAAAATATGAAAAAATCCCTGAAGATTATAAGCAATATAAAGCTGATTGGTAATTGGTTTTTACAACATAATTCCCTACTTAAAAAATCAATCAGCCAAAGAAATTTCTTCGAAATTTCTGAAACCATTTAAGAAATCTTTGATTGTCATTCGTTTTTTGCCTTCGAGTTGTACTTCGGTTGGGAAATAATAGCCATCTTTTACTGAAATTCTGAATACATTTTTTGCAATAGTTAATGTCCCGATTTTTTCAGAATGTTCCGTTTTTTGAAATGTTCCGGTGTATATTTTCAAAGATTTTACTTCATTGCCAATTTGCAAACTGGTAAAAGCAGCAGGATAAGGCGACATTCCGCGCACAAAATTATGAATTTGCTCAGCAGAATCTTCCCAATTGATTTTGGTATCTTCTTTGAAAATTTTAAACGCATTTTTAGGGTGTTCTACCACAGGTTGTGGTTTTTCTGAGATGGTATTTTCTGCCAATCCATCCAAAGTATTTATAACTAATTTTGCGCCCATTTCCATCAGTTTATCGTGCAAAGTTCCAGCATTGTCTTCAGGTAAAATAGGCAATTCTTGTTGAAGGAGAATATTTCCTTCATCTATTTTTTCATTAATGAAAAAAGTGGTTGCACCAGTTTTGGTCTCACCATTTATGATGGCAAAATTGATGGGAGCTGCACCACGATAATCTGGCAATAATGAAGCGTGTAAATTGAAAGTGCCTATTTTTGGCATTTCGTACAACATTTTCGGTATCATTCTGAATGCAACTACCACAAAAACATCGGCTTCAAGTTGTTGAATTTGTTCTAAGAATTCTGGATTTCTCAGTTTTTCTGGTTGAAAAACTGGGAGGTTGTGTTCCACCGCAAATTCTTTTACCGGAGACTGGTGTATTTTTTGTCCACGTCCGCTTGCTTTGTCAGCAACAGTAACCACTGCTGCAACAGTATGATTGGATTCGTAGATCGCTTTTAAGGTATTTTTTGCAAATTTAGGGGTACCGAAAAATACGACTTTTAGGTTCTTCATTTTTATAAATAGATTAGTCGATGTGTGTTTATAAGTGGCATTTTTTATTAACCACAAAAGTAACAAAAGAAATGTTTTCGATTAAGAAATTCAAAAGATTTTAAAAGTAAGAAATTCAAAGAATTTCAAATTGATTTTTTTGGATGTTATGCTCGCTTTTATTTAACTAATGATTGTTTTTAATTAAAAATAGTTTGTTAATTGATGGTATATGTTCTGAAATTGAGCATTCTGATCTTGCCAGAATCCAGTAATTCTATGAGGTTTTCTAAGATTTTTTCTTTTTGATACATTGGTAATTGTACCATCAACTCCTCGAATGTAGCTGGTTGTTTTTGGAGTGTTTGCAGAATTTTTTCAGCAATATGATCACCAAAAATTTGTTGATTTTTTTGGGTGCAAATGTAGCAATTTCCACAATTTTTGGTCTCGGATTCACCAAAATAGGTGAGAATCATTTTCATTTTGCAGTGTTCCTGATTTTTGAGGTAGAATTTGAATTCTTCCCATTTCTGGATTTTATTTTTTTGAATTTGTTCAAAAATATTCCACCATTTTCCTTCGAAATATCTGCTTTCTCTTGGTTGTATGAATTTTATACTTGCCATACTTCCGTCTATGTAAGTCAGATAGTTTTTTTGTACCAGTTCTTTTATTTTTTCTTTAAGAATTCTGGGTTCCAAATCTAATTTTTTGCATAGCATTGCTTCGCTAAAATGTATTTTTTGGGTAGAAAACCCCGATAAATTTCGCAGCAACATTTCAAGGAAATAACTGTCTTTATTGGATAGTTCGTCTATTTCTTGATGATTGATGAGTAATTCTATGGTTGATTTACTTTGGTAAGTATTGAGGAAAATGATTTCTTGGTTGTGTAAAAATTGCAGAATATTATTGATTTTCGGGGTAGAAAGCTGCGTGAAATTTTTAATTTTCTGAATTTGTAATTGGTAGGTTACATCTGATAATTCATTTTCGGCAATCTGAAAAGTAGAGTATAGGTATGAAATGACTTGTAGAAATTCTTTTTTGGTTGGGATTTGGTTTTTAAGAATCTGATCAAAATTTTGTAATTCTGGTGTATTCCAAAACAGGAAAGCATAACTTTCTTGCTCATCTCGACCTGCTCTTCCGATTTCCTGATAATAATTTTCTATACTTGCAGGTGGTGATAAGTGAATTACGAAACGAACATCATCTTTGTTGATGCCCATTCCGAATGCATTGGTTGCAATGAGAACTTTAGTTGTATTATTAATCCACGAATTTTGCTTGTTGTTTTTTTCAGACGGAGAAAGACCTGCGTGAAAATAGTTGGCGTTTTTGACTCCGTTATCATTCAAAAATTTCCACAATTCCTCGGCTTCATTTCTTGTTCTGGTATAGATAATTCCCGATGAATGGTTGTTTTTCAGCATATCCAAAATTCGTTGGTATTTGTCTGAAATTTCTTCGCAAATAATTTGGATATTGTTTCGCCTAAAACTGGACTGGAAGATCTGTGGTAGTTTAAGTGCTAATTTTTGCTGAATTTCAATCAAAACTTTTGGAGTTGCTGTTGCAGTAAGTGCAAGACAAGGCAAATTTTTGTAAAGTGTTCTAAAATTTTTGATGTTTTGATAACTTGGTCTGAAATCTTGTCCCCATTCTGAAATACAGTGTGCCTCATCTACCGCGATGAAAGAGAGTTTTATTTCTTCTAAATTCTGTAGAAATTGTGGATTGGTAAGTCTTTCTGGTGATACGTACAGAATTTTGGTAATTCCATCTTTGCAAGATTTATAGATGGTTTCTATTTCGGTATCTTCTTGTTCAGCTGAAATGAATTCAGCTTCTACTGAGAGTTGTTGTAGTTGAGAAACTTGATCTTTCATTAATGCTAAAAGAGGTGAAATAATCAAACAGGTTCCTTCTAAAACCAATGCTGGTAATTGGTAGCACAATGATTTTCCTGCACCAGTTGGTAAAAGAGCCAAAGTATCTTTTCCGTATAAAATAGAATCAATAATTTCTTCCTGATTTTTACGAAATTCTGAATACCCCCAAAAATTTAGAAGGGTTTTGTGTTTTACGTCTTCAAATTTAGCACGAGAAATCATATGGTAAAAGTACAGAAAGAATGTTTAAAAACAAAAAAAGTCACGTTTATCGTGACTTTTTTTATTATTTATAAAGGGAATTTATTTCGCTTTGAAATATACTCTTCTGTTTGCTTCATTTTTTACTTCATCACAATTGGTGTAAGGATTACATTCAGGATATTTTAAATCTTGTTCTCCACGACCTTCAGGTATTAGCATATCAGTTGAGACACCTTTACTTATAAGATATTTTACTACAGATCTAGCTCTTCTATCTGATAATTTTAAGTTATAAGTATCAGATCCTCTTGTATCGGTACAACCAATTACTAAGAATCTACTATTTGCATCTAAAGTTTTAATAATTTCTGCTGCATGGTTAAGTCTATCAAAAGAAGTTGGTCTAATCACATCTTTATTAAGTTCAAATTCAATCCCTTCAAAATCTTTGTTTACAACATCAATTGAAGATACTCCATTATCTACAATTTGTGGTTGAGAAATTGGGCAGCCATTGTTTTCTACAGGACCAGGAACTGTTACACATTTATCAAACAAGTCGATTACTGTATCTAGGTCTGTATCTAAAGCTACACCAGCTCCATCAACTCTTGCACCAGCAGGAGTGTCTAATTGTCTATCCCAATCATCACAAACACCATCATTATCTGCATCACCAATTTTGCAAACTTCTATATCTGGGTTTTTGTTAGCTAAAACATCCAATTTGTAATAGATTTCTTGCAAAGGATCATGCCACATTAAGTGAGATTCATGTTTTCCTAACTTCATAGAAACACCTAAAGTTGCATTGATGAAATTATCAGATACTTGATCTTCTCTTAGATTAATAGAGCTATATTGTTCACCACCACCATCAAATTCATCATCACCTGTAACAACGTACATTACTCTACTTTCAACATCAATTCTTTTGTTCACTTTGAATTTTAGACCAGCACCAGCTTGCCCGAACATAGAACTTAGAGAAAATGGTTTATTTTCTGTAACCAATCTTTCACTTGTAAAATCTTCTTGATAAGCTCTATAGGCTAAAGTACCGAAACCAAAATAACCATGCAAAGCCCATCTAAAAGTTGAACGATTATCAACTCGTCTCAAAAGGTTTGAGAAATTCAAGTCTCCAAGGATTGAAATTCCGTCGTATTGAGTTCTTGCTCCAACTTCCTGATATGAGTTTCCAGTAGGATTAGTAGTTTTTGTATTAAACCAACCTTGTCTAGTTTCTCCTCTATCATATTGTAAATTAAGTCCAAAAGCATGTGTGATTGCTTTGTCTACACTTAAATATGCAGAATAACCGAAAACATTTTTCCCTGAACCATTTCCATTTTTAATTGAAGTCAAATCTGCCGATTGAACTAGTGGAACTCCTACCCCAAAAGAAACCGACCAATCATTAAATCTCTTTGAATTTTTAGTAAAAGGAGAAATATTTGCAGACCCAGATGAAAATGTATTTGGATATTCACTATTGGAAGCCGTAATGGTATCTTGCGAAAATGTAGCTATAGGTAACGATAATGCTAGAATAGCAATTGCTAAATTTAGTTTCATAATTTTTTGTTATATAAGTTAATATAATGTGTTATTTTTTTTGGAAGTAAACTCTTCTATTTGCTTCATTTTTTATTTCATCACAATTGGTGTACGGATTACATTCTGGATATTTTAAATCTTGTTCTCCGCGACCTTCTGGTGTTAGCATATCTGCTAAGACACCTTTCCCAATAAGATATTTTACTACAGATTTAGCTCTTCTATCAGATAATTTTAAGTTATAAGCATCAGAACCTCTGGTGTCGGTACAACCAACTACTAAGAATCTACTATTTGAATCTAAAGTTTTAATAATTTCTGCTGCATGGTTAAGTTTATCAAAAGAAATTGGTCTGATTACATCTTTATTAAGTTCAAATTCAATTCCTTCAAAATCTTTGTTTATAACATCTATTAAGGATGTTCCATTATCTACAATAACAGGTTCAGCAATTGGGCAGCCATTGTTTTCAACTGGACCAGGAACTGTTACACATTTGTCGTATAAATCTATAACCCCATCTAAATCCATATCCAATGCAACACCAGCTCCATCTACTCTTGCACCAGCAGGAGTGTCAAGTTGTCGATCCCAATCGTCGCAAACACCATCGTTGTCGCCATCTCCTTTTTCACATATCACTGCATTTGATGGTCTGTTTTCTAAAATTGATACACGGTAATATGCTTCTTGAAGAGGGTCATGCCACGTTAAATGAGATAATTTGTTTCTTAATTTGAAAGTTAATCCCAAATTGAAAGTCATCATGTCATCAGTATAACTATCATTAATTAGATTATAATTTACTGTTGGTCCAGAAGGAGTATACACCTCTCTTACCCAACCTCCTCCGTCGAATTCCTCATCACCAGATTTGATGTACATGATTCTAGACTCAATATCAATTAATTTGTTTATTTTATATCTTAAACCAACACCTCCTTGATAAAAGAAAGACGCAATTCCTAATTTTTGTTCGACAATAATTGGAATTCTAGCAGGGACTGTGCTCCATCTAGAAGCATTATTATCTAATAATAAAGTGTTGTATCCTTGGAATCCTATCCCAGCATAACCATGCAATGCCCATCTATAAGGAGAATGATTATCAACTCTTCTTAGGAGATTTGAAAAATTAATATCACCTAAGATTGAAATTTGATGATATTTTGTCCATGCATTTGCAACACCTGCTGCAACACCTTCTGCTCCAGGAAGTTGTCCTTGTTGATTTGTTTTACCTGTTTGATATTGAAGACTTAAGCCAAAAGTATGGCTAATCTGCTTATCTAAACTTGCATAAGCATTCCAACCCCAATTTGGTTTCCCATCATAAAATGAAGTTAAGTCTGCTTTAGTCATAAAAGCGGCACCGCCTCCAACAGAAATAGACCAATCTCTAAATTTTTTAGACTTATTGTCAAACTTTTGTACGTTAGCAGAACCCGAAGAGAAAGTGTTCGGATACTGACTATTATTGTCCTCCTGAATAGTGTTTTGTGAAAACAAAGCTACAGGAAGGGACATCAGTAATAATAAATTTAATTTCATATGTCATGTTTTTCGGTTATTCACCCAAATTTTTTAATAATTCTATTGAAAAAAACCTATCAAGAATGTGTTTTTGATGTGGTATTTTCAAATTTTTTGCTTCAAAAATTATGCAATCAAATGTAACAATATCAATATCTATTATACGATCTTCATATGTTCCAATAACTGCAGAATCTTTTATACGCCCCATATTTCGCTCGATTTCCTTTATCCTTTTTAATAAGGTAATAGGTGAATAATGAGTAGCAATAACTATTGCAATATTACAAAAAAAATTAGAACTGACAAATTCTATTGGTTCTGTTGTTAAAAATTTGCTTTTTTTTATGATTTTTCCAATATCCTTTTCTATTTCTGTTAATGCAATTTCAATATTATCCTTTGTATTCCCTAAATTACTACCGAGTAACAAAATGACATTATGTTGCGACATATTATGAAAATCTATTTAAATTATGAAAAATTTTTTCAAAAATGTTTTGGCAAATATAGTAGCAATTCTAATTGTAGCGGCTATTTTTTTTGTATTTATGATTGTAATTGTTGCAGTCGGATCATTTTCTGGTAACGAGAAAGCTCATGTTAAGGATCAATCTGTATTGTGTTTGGATTTGAAAACACAAATTATAGATAGTCCTTCAGAAATAAAAGATAATATTTTTACTATAAATGATAAAACCAAAGAAATTTTAATTTTAGATGCTTTAGAAGCCATCAAAAATGCAAAAACAGATGATAAAATTAAAGGAATTAGCATAGAAACAGATGGTATAAATGCTAAAATCACTCAATTAGACAATATTCGTACTGCTTTACTCGATTTCAAAAAGAGTGGAAAATTTGTGTATGCTTATGGAAATACCGTTTCTCAACCAGCCTATTTTTTGGGTTCTGTTGCCGATAAATATTACCTGAATCCTGCAGGAAAAATTGATTTAAAAGGGCTTTCTACTGAAGTGATTTTTTTCAAAAATTTTGCTGAAAAATACGGGGTTGGTACCGAAGTTATTCGTCATGGTAAATTCAAAGCTGCAGTAGAACCTTATTTGCGAAATGAAATTTCACCTGAAAACCAGGAGCAACTTTCTACTTTACTGAATGATGTTTGGAGTAATATTTCCACCAAAATGTCGACCTCTAGAAAAATTGCAGCAGCAGATTTCAAAACCACGGTTGATAGTTTATATGGGATGATTCCAGAATTGGCCATTAAGTATAAGTTAGCAGATCAATTGGTGCAAAAATCTCAATATGACAATGCTTTGAAATCGCTTTTGAAGTTAAAATCAGATGATAAATTGAACAAAATCTCGTTCGACAAATACATCAAATCTTTGGATGATCAAAATAGTAATTCCAACGAAGTTGCAATGTTGTATGCTTCTGGACAGATTTTAGATGGGGAAGGTTATAATGATATTCATGCTAGAAATTTAATTAAAAATATCAAAGATATTACTGAAAATGACGATATAAAAGCAGTTGTATTACGAATTAATTCACCAGGAGGAAGTGCAAATGCGTCTGACGAAATTTTGTATGAATTGCAACAGCTAAAAGCCAAAAAGCCATTGGTAGTTTCTTTTGGCGATTATGCAGCTTCTGGTGGATATTATATTGCAATGGCCGCAGATAAAATCTACTCAGAACCCAATACAATTACTGGTTCTATTGGAGTTTTTGGGATGATTACGTATTTCAAAGATTTGGCAAATAAAAACGGAATCCGATCAGATGCTGTGAAAACCAATACTAATGCAAATATGTATTCACCAATCAATGGTGTTTCACCAGGTGCAGTTACAATGCTTACCAAAAGTGTAGAAGGTACCTACAAAAGATTTGTCTATTTCGTAACCCAAAATCGTAAAAAAACCTTTCAGCAAATTGACGATATTGGTGGTGGAAGAGTGTGGAGTGGAACACGTGCCAAAGAAATTGGTTTGGTAGATGAAATTGGTAGCATTACTGATGCTATCAATTTTGCGGCACAAAAAGCTGGAATCAAAGAGTACAGTTTGACAACCTACCCAGAAAAAGTGTCTATGTTTGAGCAGTTTTTTGGCAATGGTGAAGATGAGGATATAGCAGCCAAAATTTTGCAGAACAAATTAGGCAAAGAAAATTATCAAGTGTTCAAAACCATTACCAATCCCAATATGAAATCGGGGACCATGATGCAAATGCCTTATGAATTGAAGTTTGATTAATAAATCAACTTAATCCGCATAAAAAAAGGTTCTCTATTTGTGTATAGAGAACCTTTTTTTTCTGGTGTTTTTTCTATTTTTTGGTCATCATTCCGTAGATCCAAAGTACAATAAGCGAACCTACTACTGCTAAAAGAATTCCTTTGAAATCGAATTCTTCTACCGTTCCAAAACCTATCAAACTGCCAACAAAACCGCCTACAAAAGCGCCTACAATTCCTAAAATAATGGTCATCAACCAACCCATATTTTGATTTCCTGGCATAATGAATTTAGCAATTGCTCCTGCTATAAGACCGAAGATGATCCACGTTAAAATACCCATAGTTTAATTTTTTAATTGTTAATATTTAATGAATTTGTATTACAAATGTAGCATTAAAATTGAATTTTCAAAGTGAATTTTACTTAAAATCAATAACCATTTATTTATTTTTGAAAAAAGAATCCACAAATTCTTCACCATTAAAGAGTTGCAAATCTTGCATTTTTTCGCCAACCCCTATGTATTTCACAGGAATCTGAAATTGATCAGAAATACCAATTACAACTCCACCTTTTGCAGTACCGTCTAATTTGGTAACAGCCAAAGCATTTACTTCTGTTGCTGCAGTGAATTGTTTTGCTTGTTCAAACGCGTTTTGACCAGTACTCCCGTCTAAAACGAGCAAAATTTCGTGTGGAGCATCAGGAATTACTTTTTGCATCACCCGTTTTATTTTAGAGAGCTCGTTCATTAGATTTACCTTGTTGTGCAATCTTCCTGCAGTATCTATAATTACAACATCTGCATCGTTTGCAACGGCGCTTTGTACGGTGTCAAAAGCAACTGAAGCAGGATCACTTCCCATATTTTGTTTCACGATTGGTACTCCAACTCTCTCACTCCAAATTACCAGTTGATCAACTGCAGCCGCACGAAATGTATCTGCTGCACCCAAAATTACTTTTTTACCTTGCGATTTGAATTGGTGAGCCAATTTCCCAATGGTGGTGGTTTTTCCGACTCCATTTACACCAACTACCATAATTACATATGGTTTTTTGCTGGTGTCGATATTTCCGGTAGTTGCATGAGGATTTTCTAGTAGAAGTGCAGTAATTTCTTCTCGCAAAATACGATTGAGTTCATCAGTACCTAGAAATTTGTCTTTTGCAACCCGATTTTCTATTCGGTCGATGATTTTTATGGTAGTAGCAGCACCAACATCAGATGCGATTAATATTTCTTCCAAATTGTCTAGAACGTCATCGTCAACTTTGGATTTTCCGACTACTGCTTTAGAAATTTTATCGAAAAATCCTTGTCTGGTTTTTTCTAAACCGTGATCTAGACTTTCTTTTTCTTCTTTGTTGAAAATATTTTTGAACCAACTCATTTATGTAAGGATAATTTTTTTTGGATTAAAATAAGATGTGCGTGCTGCAAAGATAACAAAAAAACCATCCAAAATACATTGGATAGTTTCTTATAAGGTATCGTGTAAAGCCGAAAATTATTTTTTCAAATAACTATCAACTTCGTCTGCGTTCATTACTTTTTCTTCGAAAACGTATGCTCCTGATTTAGGAGATTTTACCATTTTCACTACTTTGGTCATTTTTTTTGAACCAGCACCTCCTTGCAAGGTTGCTACTACTTTCTTTGCCATTTTTTATTGCTTTAAAAAATTACTTGATTTCTTTGTGAACGGTATATTTTTTCAATACTGGATTGTATTTTTTCAATTCCAATCTCTCGGTAGTATTTTTTTTGTTCTTGGTAGTAATATATCTAGACATACCAGCAACACCAGTTTCCTTGTGTTCTGTACATTCCAAAATTACTTGAACTCTATTTCCTTTTTTAGCCATGATTTCTTATTTTATAAATCCGTTTCTAATTGCTCTTTCCAGTGCTTCTTCAATCCCGATTTTATTGATGATTCTTAATCCGTGAGCAGAAACTCTGAGAGAAACAGATTTCTCTTGCTCTGGAAGATAGAATTTCTTTTCCAATAAATTAATTTCAAAACGACGTTTCGTTTTGTTGTTAGCGTGGGAAACGTTGTTCCCAACCATTGCACGCTTTCCAGTTATTTGGCAAATTCTTGACATATCTCGATGTTCTTATTTTACTTAAATATTTGAGAGTGCAAAATAACGAAGATTTTTTGAGATTGACAAATATTTTTAAAAATTTAAAGCCTTAATTTCAAAAAATTTACCAATTGTCGAATTAGAGTACGCTTT
This sequence comes from uncultured Flavobacteriales bacterium, assembly GCA_937876095.1. GTDB lineage: Bacteria > Bacteroidota > Bacteroidia > Flavobacteriales > Weeksellaceae > CALFIE01. Next base: position 24,737 of record CALFIE010000022.1, read on the forward strand.
CAGGAATATTGGTAATGAATTTTTTATCATTAATGATTTTTTTTTGAGGTATTGATATGGTTTTAATGATAGTTTGCAAAATTATTTTTTTAATTTTATCATTAATGAAAATTTTTGAAGTGACTATTATATTGAAGTACAGCCAATAATCATTCATCAATAAAAATCCGTAAATAATAGATTAACTTTTTGGGTTTACTTACAATTTCCTATATTTGGATGCTACAAAATCTAAAAATGATCTATTCACTAAGAGGAATCGTACAGGAATTGAGTCCTGCTTATGCCGTAATCGAAATTGCTGGAATTGGCTATTATGTTGGTATCAGTTTGCAGACTTCTAGACGATTGATCGTAGGAAAAGAAGCAATGCTATACACGCAACAAATCATCAGAGAAGATGCGCATTTGCTTTTTGGTTTCTATACGCAACCCGAAAAAGAAATGTTCAATTTGCTTATTTCTGTAAATGGAGTTGGCGCCGTTTCTGCACTGATTTTGTTGTCATCACTTGATTTAGGCGAGATTGCAACTGCGATTGTTTCTAAAAATGCGGTGCTTCTACAAAAAGTGAAAGGAATTGGTGCTAAAACTGCCGAAAGAATCATCGTAGATTTACAAGATAAAGTTGCGAAATTTGATGCTTCTGGCGAAAATATTTCTACAATTTCAGATAATAAAGTAAAAGAAGAATCGTTATCTGCATTGGAGGTTTTAGGCATCCCGAAGAAAATGAGCGAGAAAATTGCAGACCGATTGCTCAAGCAAAATCCAGATCTTACAGTAGAAGATTTGATAAAACAAATTTTAAAAAATATTTAATAATTGAACCCAAATATACTTTTTCGATATTTATTTCTACCCCTTATTTTTTGGTGTTTTTCTTTGGGACATTTGTCTGCCCAAGTAAAACCTGCAGATAGTAGTTCGGTAAGACAAGATTATGCATTACCAAATCCGATGCGTTATGAAGCGTTTTATGATATCAAATCGGGAATGTATTACTTGTATCCAAAAGTTGGGAATGTGGTAACAGGAGCGCCTATTTCTATGACTTCTGCAGAATATCACAAATTTATGCTTGCCAATGGTTTGACAAGTTATTACAAAGAAAAATCTACCGAATACAACCTTACGTACAAAAAAAATCTCACCGAAGAGCAAAAGAAAAAACTCATACCAAGTCTGTATGTAAAAAATAAAATTTTCGAGACCATTTTTGGAGGAAACAAAATCGAAATTATACCTCAAGGTTTTGCCTCGTTCGATTTAGGTGGATTGTACCAAAGTATTGATAATCCTATGGTTTTGCCGCAAAACCGAAAGAGTTTTGCCTTCAATATAGAACAGAGAATTCAATTGGGTCTCACCGGAAAAGTTGGCGAAAATTTGGTATTGAAAGCCAATTACGATACACAAAGTGGTTTCTCATTTGAGAATAGGATGAACTTAGTATGGCAAGCAAAAGGAAGTTGGCGAGATTTGCAAAGCAAAGGTCTGAATGATCCTTCTACTGGTGGCGAAGACAAAATTATTAAAAGAATTGAATTTGGGAATGTAAATATGCCACTTTCTACTAGTTTAATTCGTGGTTCTGAATCTTTATTTGGTCTAAAAACGGAGTTCCAACTAGGGAAAACTACCGGAACTTTGGTACTGTCTCAACAGCAAGGTGAAGCCAGAAATATTGTTGTACAAGGTGGTGGTGTAATGAGCACCTTCAAAATAAATGCCATAGATTACGAAGATAATCAGCACTACTATTTGGGACATTACTTCTTAGATAATTACGACAATTCATTATTGAATTATCCGCTCATTAATTCTAAAATCAGTATTACCAGAATAGAAGCTTGGGTTCTAGATCAAGGTTCGGCTAATTTGCAAAACCAAAAAGGAATTATAGGAGTTCGAGATTTGGGAGAAGGAACTTCTGGTTATCCCAACAATTCTCAAAATAATTTGTACCCAAGTATTCTTGCACTCGGTCCCAACATCAGAGATGTGAATAATGCGTATAACACCATCAATTCTCAATCTTTGCCAAACGCAACTGGTGGTGTTGAAAATTTTGTAGACGGGGAAAATTTTATTTTTAATAGAAAAGCAAGACGACTTTCTAGTACAGAGTTTACTTACAACGCACAATTAGGATATTTGTCTTTGAATCAAAGATTAAATGATAACCAATTGTTAGCAGTTGCGTATACATTCACAATCAATGGAGAAAAAACCGTATACAAAGTAGGGGAATTTTCAGAGGAGAGCCCAGTTTTGGTTACCAAATTATTGAAACCAAACGTTTCAGTAAAAACTACTTCGCCAATGTGGGATTTGATGATGAAAAACATCTATTCGCTGAATTCTTACCAATTGAGTCCCGACAATTTTTTATTAAATGTCTTTTATAAAGATGCACAAAATGGTAAAGTCAATTATTTACCAAATACTGCGGTACAAGATAAAAACCTATTGAAATTATTCAATTGGGATAGACTCAATATAAATGGTGATGTACAAAGTAATGGAGCAGTTACAGGAGATGGAATTTTCGATTTTATACCAGGACTTACCATAAAACCAGATGATGGTAGAGTGATTTTTACCAAAGCAAAACCTTTCGGTGCCTATTTACAAAATTTGTTGGGGAATGATCCAAAATTTGTGTTCAATGATTTGTACACCCAACAGAAACAAGTTGCATCTCAAAGTAATTTAGCACTTAGGTACACTATAGAAGGTCGTTACAAAGGCAGTCAAGGAACTGGGATTTCTCTAGGTGCGATAAATGTTCCGCAAGGTTCTGTAAAAGTTACTGCAAATGGAGTACAATTGGTAGAAGGTCAGGATTACACCGTAGATTATATGTTGGGACAAGTAACCATCATTAATGAAGCTGTGAAACAATCCGGACAAGCCATCAATATTTCATTAGAAAATCAACTCACCTTCAATACCCAAAGAAAACGATTTTTGGGACTAAATTTAGAAAGAAAATATAATGAACATCTGACTTTAGGAGGAACTGTAGTCAATTATTCTGAAACTCCACTTACACAAAAAGTTAATTACGGGCAAGAATCTGTAAATAATACGATGGCTGGTTTGAACGTGATGTACAACAATGAAGCACCATTTCTCACAAGACTTACAGATAAAATTCCATTAATAAATACAGAAGCACCTTCTAATATCAGTTTCAGAGCAGAAGGAGCATATCTAATTCCCGGACAGAACAAAGGAATCGATGACCAATCATATGTAGATGATTTCGAGCAATCGACGTCTAAAATTTCTCTGAAAGAACCTGCAGTCTGGAGTTTGGCATCAAAACCAGAAAAAAATCCGAACGACCCCGTTTTTGTAAACGCAGGACAAAGCGACAATTTAGCCAACGGAAACGGAAGAGGTTTGCTTTCTTGGTATTCCATAGATCCTAGATTTTGGGGAGTTGGTGGTAATGCACCAACAGGAATCACATCTCAAACGGTTTCTAATCACGCTTCGCGTAGAGTGCAAATGAAAGAATTGTTTAATAATAAAGATTTTGTAGCTGGAGATCAAACTTATACCAATACTTTTGATATTACGTATTATCCTTCAGAAAGAGGACCCTACAATGTCAATCAAAATAACGAAACTACACAACAAAGATGGGCTGGTTTGATGCGCCCAATTTCTGTATCGAACTTCATCAACTCTAATATAGAATATATAGAATTTTGGATGATGGATCCTTATGCAGACGGAAATACATTGGGAACTGCACCAAAATTGCAACTACAACTTGGTAACGTAAACGAAGATGTTCTGAAAGACGGCAAATTACTATACGAAAATGGTTTGCCAACACCATCGGTCGCAGCCAATACTTCTAGTACCAATTGGGGAACCCAACCTAACCAAAATCCTCTTTTGTATGCTTTTTCTTCTACCGGAAACGATCGTACTGCACAAGATTTAGGATATGATGGACTTTCTGCAGCGCAAGAAGCTACAAAATTTGGGGTGAATTTCACAAATCCTGTTACCAATGCAAGTGATCCTGCTTCTGATGATTTTGTGTTTTTTATGTCGAATTCATTTTCGGGTAGTTTGGCATCGTCTTTACCACAGCGTTACAAATATTTTAGAAATCCAGAAGGTAATTCTAAAGAAGGTTCTCTAGATGTGGCTACACAAACTCCAGATGCAGAAGATACCAATAGAGATTACAACCTAGATCAAGCAGAGAGTTACAACCAATACACCGTGAAACTAGATCCTGCTAATTTGGTTTTAGGTCAAAACAACATAGTAGATGTAAAAACGGTAGATGCAAAATTCCAAAACGGACAAGAAGGTTCTGTGAAATGGTACCTTTTCAGAATTCCAGTATCGAAATATGATACAGATGCTGGTGAACACGACCCTTCTATTCTCAACAATGTTCGATTTGCGCGTATGTTGCTTTCGGGATTTGATCAGACTGCTACTTTGCGTTTTGGTACTTTTGATTTAGTAAGAACAGATTGGCGAAGATATACCAACAATATTGCGAGTCCTGCAGTAACTTCTGTACAAGAAGGAACGGCTGGTTATGCTAATATGAATGATAATTTTGAAGTAGGTAGTGTAAATTTAGAAGAAAACGGACTCAATACACCACCTTATGTATTGCCTCCTGGAATTGATAGACAAATTTTGAGTGGAAATGCAGGTGCACAAAGACAAAACGAAGCATCTCTCTATATGAAGGTGACCAATTTGCCATCTGAAGCAAGAGGTGTGTACAAAAATGCAGCAATGGATATGAGACGTTACCAAAAATTAAAACTTTTTGTACACGCAGAAAACCTACATGATCCTACTTCCAATAAAACCGATCAAACTTCTAAATTTTTCATTAGATTTGGTAGTGATAATACAGATAACTATTACGAGTACGAATCATCATTGAAATTTACTTCTAATAGTGCTAAATCACCTATGGATATTTGGCCACTCGAAAATCAAATTGATTTAGAAATTCAGAATTTTGTAGAAGCCAAACAACGAAGAGATAAAAATTCTGCATTGCCAATAGATCAGCGTTACCAAGATTTGGAATTTGGGAATGATGACAAACGCATCTATATCAAAGGAAGACCAAGTTTAGGAAACATTTCTTCTATAATGATTGGAGTTAGAAATACTGATGAAGTTAATAAAACACTTGTACTTTGGGTAAATGAAATCCGATTAAGCGAAATTGAAAATCAGGGTGGTTATGCAGCCAATGCAAGTTTGAATTTCAATTTAGGAGATTTCGCGACTGTAAATACGAGTGCGTCCTATTCTAGTATTGGTTTTGGTAGCATTATACAAAGACCATCAGAACGATCACAGACTGCCAATTCTGCGTTTAGCATCAATACTGCGGTGAATGTAGATAAATTTTTACCTAAAAAAGCAGGGTTGAAAATTCCGGTGAACTACTCCTATTCACAAACCATAGAAGATCCTAAATACAATCCTCTAGATAATGATATAGAGTTTGCTAATGCAAATAATAAGGAGCAACTGAAAAAAATTGCACGTACCTATACACAACAGCGAAGTGTAGGTGTAGTAAATATGCGTAAAGAACGCACGAACCCGAACAAAAAACCTAAATTTTATGATGTTGAAAACGTTTCGGTGACTGCAATGTACAACGATGATTATTACCGGGATATCTACATTAAACGAAATTTCAAACAATACTTGAAAGCATACGTAGATTATAACTATACCTTCAAACCTTGGGTAATTAGACCTTTCAAAAAATTGGTAAGTGATACTGCAAAATCTGCCAAATATTTAAGATGGTTCAAAGAGTTTAATCTTAATTTGGTACCATCTAAATTATCTTTCCGTACAGAAATTGATAGAAATTACAACGAATTACAATTCAGAAATATAGAATCTATTTTGAGCGGAATTGAAGGGCAAGAGTTTGACATCATCAGAAATAGAAATTTCTTCTTCGGATGGCAATATTCCCTAGGTTTCAATTTTACGAAATCCTTCAAAATGGAAATCAATTCGGCAATGCGAACGCTAAATGATAATCTGAATGTGAATAATATGGATACCAATTCTATCTTCCAAAACACATTCAGATCAGGTAGACCTGTTCTCTACAATCATAAAGTACAGTTGAATTACCAATTACCTTTTGAATATTTGCCTTATCTGGATTTTGTGAATGCAGAATTAGGGTATGGTTTCACTTACAACTGGAATACTCGTTCTACAGCATTGCTCGATAGTTCAAGTGGAAGTTTAGGAACCACCGGTCAAAATACCAATAATATTATTGCAACCGCATCAGTTGATATGCCGAAATTTTTTAGTAAGATAAATTATTTCAAAAAAATTAACACCAAAATGCAAAAACGCAAGCAAGAAATAGACTCGCTGAACAATGTCTATACCACAGCTTGGCAAAAGAAAAAAACCAATTTCAAATCATATAAATTTAAAAATAAACTTACGCCAATACAGAGTCTTGCTTATTTGTTGACTGCAATCAAACAAGCAGATTTCAACTATACCGAGAATAATGGTACCGTAATTCCGGGCTTGTTGTCTGAACCAAATTGGTATGGGTACGGTCAAATTTTGGGTGGACCAACCTATGGATTTTTGCTTGGTTCGCAAGCAGATATTCGTAGAAATTTACTAGAAAATAGTTGGATTTCTAATTCAGATTTGATGAATGATCCGTATGTACAAATGAAAAACAGAAGCATTACTGCCAATGTACAAGTAGTACCAGTAAATGATTTTAGGTTTGATTTTAATATTCTCAGCAATTATTCTAGAAATTATACGCAGGCTGGTTACAACTCTATGAATAATCTAAATTATCCGAATCTAGATTATGCTTTTGGTAACGACCTTATTACGTATTCTAATACCACGGTAATGCTGAAAACAGCATTTACAGACAGCCAAACTATTTATCAAAATATGATTGATAATGCCAAAATGATTTCTCAACAAATGGGAGGTACTGTAAATACCAATGGTTATACAGCAGGTCACAGTATTGCTAATCCGTATGTGTTGATTCCTGCATTTCAGGCTGCAATAGAAGGAAGATCCAAAAGTGCAATTGGCGATGCCAAAAAACAGGGATTCCCAATACCAAATTGGCGAATCATTTATTCTGGTCTCAAAAATATCCCAATCATCAATTCGCAATTTTCTAAATTCGATATTTTACATACCTACAACTCAACTTATACTGCAACAGGAATACAGTCGAACATAGATTATTACAATTTTATGAACAACAACACCACTGCAAATCCGGTTCCGAATAAAGATATTAATGGTGATTACCTCAATCCGTTTGTGTTTTCGCAAGTTGGTTATGTAGAGACTTTTGCACCACTAATTGGTATAGATTTCACGATGCGTAACAATTTACAATTACGTGCGCAATACAACCGAAATCGTATGTATATGCTTGGTTTGGTAAATCATACGCTTACCGAAGATTTAGGAAAAGAATATGTGATTGGTTTTGGCTACATCATAAAAGACCTAAAACTCCGAATCAATTACAAAGGAAAACCTCAAAACATAAAAAGCGACTTAAATATAAGAGGAGATTTATCACTGAGAGACAATCAAACCAAAATTACCAATATTTTGCTAGACAATGCACAAGTAACGGGCGGACAAAAACTACTCAGCGTGAAATTCACGGCAGATTATAATTTTTCTAAAAATCTGAACCTGAAATTGTTCTATGATCAAATGATGAGCAAATACAAAATTTCCACAGCATTTCCGCTTTCTACAATCAGAGCAGGTATTTCTGCTACATTCACCTTTGGTGATGGTGGTTTTTAAGGAATTTCAAATAATTTAATTAAAAGAATGTTTAAATTCCAAAGGAGTCAAATCAGTTTTCTTTTTGAATAATTTATTGAAAAATTGTGGTTTTCAGTTCCTATTTTTTTTAATGAATGTCTCTTTTCGTAATAATATAGTTTTGAGAATCATCTTTGTCATTCTGAAATAATCTCAAATCAATGAAATATAAAAATAGATTTCGGATTCTACGAAGTCAAATGCAAAAAACTGTTTACATAAAGTATTACGAATTAAAATGGATATTCAATTTTATTTTGAACTTTATTATATTTTAAAGTAAATTTGCGAAACCTAAAATTTCAAAATTATGAATACACCATCTGAACTTAAATACACCAAAGATCACGAATGGATCAAAATCGAAGGCAACACAGCCACCATTGGTATTACAGATTTCGCACAAGGCGAATTAGGAGACATTGTTTTTGTAGATGTCGACACTTTAGAGGAAGACCTAAATACAGGTGATGTTTTCGGTAGTGTAGAAGCCGTGAAAACAGTTTCAGATCTTTATCTACCAATCGCAGGCAAAGTTACCGCCTTTAATTCAGACCTAGAAGACCAGCCAGAATTACTCAATACAGATCCTTATGGCAAAGGTTGGATCATCAAGATTGACATTGCAGACCAAGCTTCTCAAAGCGAATTGCTAACTGCAGAAGAATACCAAGCAACAATTGGATAAGATTTCCAACATATTTAGAACAAAGATTTTGCCCATTTATTGGGCATTTCTTACTTATATGCTCCTAAAACCAGGAACAGAAAACAAAGAATATTGGTTTATGTTCTCCGGTTTCGACAAGGTATTACACCTTTTGATTTTTGCAATGTTGGGCTTTTGTTTCAAAGTTGCCTTTCCTAATAATAAATTTTTGATTTTCATTCAAATAATGCTTTGTTACGCATTCCTCACCGAAATACTACAAGATCAAATGAATTTTGGGAGAGCATTAGAATTAAATGATGTCGTTGCCGATTTCTTAGGCGTTTGTATAGGTTATTTAATATACACCAAACTAATTCCATTCAAAAATTAATTTCATGAAGATAGTAGCTACCTTATTATTCTTAAAGATTACATTAATGGTAATTAATACAAGGTGAGTGTAAATTTTCTCTTTTCATAATCAGGGAGTTAAGGAAAAAGAAGGAAAAAAAGGTAAAAAAGTTTTGTAAAGTTTGGAAAAGCGTTTACCTTTGCAGCCCGTAAGGAGCGCAAGAGAGGATATAATTGAAGAGATAAAGTTGAGGAGAAAGATTGTTTTAAAAATAATTAAAAAAAAGTTTTAAAATAATTTGGTGGAGTTAAAAATTATCTCTACTTTTGCACCCGCAAACAGGAAGTAAAATAAAAAATACTGAAGAGTAAGCGGAAGAAAAGAGTTCATTGAAACAAAGATAAACAACCAAAAGAACAAGGAAAAACTAAAGCGTAAAATACTTTGAGTGAGCTTTGGACAAACCTACAATGGAGAGTTTGATCCTGGCTCAGGATGAACGCTAGCGGGAGGCCTAACAC
>CALFIE010000023.1 GCA_937876095.1 uncultured Flavobacteriales bacterium
GCCCTAATTATTTAGGAGTAATAAAACCAGACGGAAGTACAAGAGGAACTGCAACCGAAACCGTTTACAACAATGCACTAACTTCTGCAAGTGGAACTTCACTTGCAACACCTGTTGCAGCAGGAGGTGTTGCTTGTTTGCTACAAGCATTACCAAATTCTACAAGTAGAACTTTGGTACACGAAAAATTAAGAAAAACAGCTTCTCTTTATCCGAATAACACCGAACAAATGGGAAATGGAATTCTAAATTTTGGAAATGCACTCACTTCACTTTTATCTACAATCGAATTAGATGCAGACAGCAGTTTGAGTATTTACCCAAATCCTACCAAAGATTTTGTGACCATAAAAACTAAGAAAATTATTGGTAATGTATCTATTTATGATAGTTTAGGTAGATTGATTGCTAATAATCAATCTAAAAATAATATCGTGAATTTCAAAGGATTTGCAAAAGGCATCTATTACCTTAAAATAGAAATTGACAAAAAAGTAGTGGTGAAAAAAGTGATAAAAGAGTAAGTGTATCAGTTCAAGGTTTAAGCCTTAAATCTATCAAGATTTTTTTATGATATCTGAAAAATTAAAATAAACCTTGCTTTAGTTGCCGACTTAAGATAACACAAATAAGAGTATGATGAAATTAATGCAAAATTTAGAATTTCTTATTGAAAAAACGGCTGAAATTGAAAAATTAGTTGTTCAACAAAATAAAAACGAACTTGAAACTGTTAATTTATTTTACCATACTATTCTTGTTAGAACAAATAGTATTTTAAATAGTGTTTATATTTTATCTAATCAAATTGATAAGAACAAATATGCAATTCATATATTATTAAGACCATTAATACTTGATTATTATTATATACATTTTTTAGTCCAAAAATATTGGGTGAAAAATAATAGCATTCTAGACAAAAATAATATTGAAAACTTAGCATATTTATGTTTAACAGATGGTGTAAAATCTTCTTATCAGTCTGTGAGAAAAAGCTTAAATTACCTTTCAGAAGAAGAAAAAAAGGAAATAGAAAATAATTTTAAAAATCTCTTTGCTTTTTGTATAAAAGATATTGATGTGAGTTTTGATAAATTGGAATTTGATATAGATTTGAAAAATGATGAGAGTATTACTGCTAGTAAAATTGAAAAACAGCTCCAAAGTGGAGATATAAATGGTGATAGACTAAAAAAATTATATGATTTTCTTTCAAAATATGACCACAATACAATTGTTGGATACTTGGATTATGTTTCTCTTCCAAAAAACACAAAAATAATTGAAGAATCTATTTTTATAATTAGGAAGAATTTTATTTATTTTTTACTGCTAATATGGGAAGAAACCAAAATAAGCGAAGTATTGGTATTGTATAACAATGAACTTAAAAATGAATGAATGAAATATACAAATTGAATTGTGAATGTGATTTGATTGAACATTTTGTAACGGTTATATTGACATTTTTTTTTAAAATTTGATTTATATAATTTGAATATTAAATCAATCTTACAAAAATAATTATTCAAAAGACTTTCAGTATGACAAAAACTGACGAATTTCTGAGAAAATCTCTGGAAACAAAGAGAATTATTTTCTTACTACTGGTAAAATCTCGTTCTCCATCAATCCAAATTTTTTGATGTCGTCTTTGGAAAATTTTTGGGAATAAAAATTAGCTTCTGCTTTGAAACCAACCGATTTCAATCTGTCAAAATAATCCATTCCGTACCAACGAACGTGATCGTATTGTCCGAAATGTTTTTGGCGTTCTTTTGGATCTTTGATTGTAAAATCTTCATAGGTTTTTTCCAAAGAATTTTTCATTGGTATTTGAAAAATTCCCCAACCTCCTTTTTTCATTACACGATAAAGCTCACTCATAGCTTTTCTATCGTCTTCAATATGTTCTAAAACGTGGTTGCAGAATAGGACATCAAAACTTTCATTTTCAAAAGGTAAATCCAAAATGTCAGCTTTTACATCTACAATTGGTGAAAACAAATCGGCAGAAATGTAATCCAGATTTTTCATTTTTTTGAATTTTCTTAAAAATTCTTGTTCTGGAGCAATGTGCAAAACTTTATAATTTTTAGTGAAAAAATCGGTTTCATTTTGCAGATACAGCCACATTTGTCGGTGTCTTTCTAAACTCAATGTTCCTGGTGAAAGTGCATTTTCACGCTGTTTTCCGTAACCGTAAGGTAAAAATTTTCGGTAACCTTTTCCATCAATTGGGTCATAGAATTTGTTTCCCTTGTAGAACTGATAAATCAAAGGTCGTCCCAAAATGCTCAATTGAATCAACAATGGACGTGGAATTTTATTGAGAAGGAATTTGGTTATGTTTTTCATTTTTAAAAATAAGTATTAACAGCGAATTCAAATTGATCTATAAAAATTTTCTTAAACGCAGATATATTATTTTGCTCATAAAATAGAAGCATTGCTTTTTTGTAATCAATAGAATCAACCGTTCTGAACGAAAGTGGACAAAAATTATAATACATTAATACAGCGTTACTAACAATTCTTGCAGTCCTTTTATTACCATCCATAAATGGTTGAATGTAGGAAATTAACATTAAAACGAGCAAAGCTTTTTCAAAAATAATTTGTTTGGAATTGATTAAGATACAAGATTTTTCTACAGCTTCACGAATTTGAAATTCGTTATCCAAAGGTTTATAATTGGTACCAGAAATTCCCACCTTCCTTTTCCTCAAATTTTTAGAAACACCTAATTCTTTTACCAAAATTCTGTGAATATTTTCAATTTTAGAAATAGAAATATCATTAAAATAATCTTGATTTTCAATTAAAAAATCAAGTGCATCTTTGTGGTTGAGCAACATGACGGCCTCATCTTTTGTCTTTCCAGTGGCAGTTTCTTTTTCCTTTAATAGTTTTTCTGTCTCTAAAAGCGAATAAGTGTTTCCCTCAATTTGGGATGATTTCCAACTGAGGTCGATAGCTAATCTTTCCAGTTCATTTATATATTCATTTTCAGAAAGTTGAGAAACATTTTCTATGAATTTCTGCTGAAGTTGATTTAAAAAATCTAATTCGTTTTTCGTAAACAAATTGATTTTGGACAAAATTTCTTCAATCAAATCAAAATTGAAATTTTCTTTTATTTTTCGACCATCAATTTCTATTTGATAATAATTTTCTACATCAATCGGTGCTAAAACCTCAAAACTATCTGAAATTTTGTATTTTGTAGATTTTCCTATACCTGAAACCGAGATGTAGTTTTCTGATAACAAGTTGTTTAAAATCCTTTTCAGTGTAGCCAAACTGATCTCTAAGCCAGATTCTGAAAGAATCTCACCCGATGATTTTAACGGATTTTCTTTTAAAAAAAGAAGAATTTTTTGCTCGTTATTATCCATTTATTTATTTTACAGCTCAGTTAATATAAAAATACGGCTCAAATTTACTTAATTTTGAGCCGTATTTCCAAATTTTTTGAGCTGTATTTTTAATCTCAAATACTTTTCAAATTATTAAAAGACTTTAAAAATCCATTGTAAAAGGTGCTTCTTCGTCGCTTACAATTCCTAAAGCTTCATAAATATATTTGAAGGTAGAAAGCAAAACAGGTTTCCCTTTGATAATCGCAACATCATGCTCAAAATGTGCAGAAGGCGAATTATCGAGTGAAGTTACAGTCCAACCATCTGAATGGAATTTCACTTTTTCGGTTCCGAGATTAATCATTGGTTCTATGGCGAGAACAATGCCATCTTTTAGGACTTTTCCACTTCCTTTTCTGCCATAATTGGGAACTTGTGGATCTTCGTGCATTTTTCTGCCCAATCCGTGACCAACCAATTCGCGAACCACACCATAACCTTCTTTTTCGCAATATTCTTGTATCGCGTTAGAAATATCTCCTACTCTTTTTCCGCGAACACATTGTTCGATTCCTTTGTACAAAGATTCTTTGGTAATTTTTAATAATTTTTTGGTTTCCGGTGCAACTTCGCCAACTTCAAAAGAATACGCGTGATCACCATAAAATCCGTTCATATAAACTCCGCAATCTACAGATAAAATATCACCTTCTTGCAAAGGTTTGGTGTTGGGAATTCCGTGAACTACTTCTGCATTCGGAGAAATACACAAAGAATTCGGGAAACCATACATTCCTAAAAATCCTGGTTCACCACCATTGTCTTTTATAAAATCGTGGGCTAATTTATCAAGGTGCAAAGTGGTAATTCCTGGTTTTATTTCTTTGGCAATTAAACCCAAAGTTTTAGAAACCAATTGTGCACTTTCGCGCATTAGACGGAGTTCGTCTATATTTTTTAGATGAATCATTTCTTAAATGTAATAATGTAACAATTTAACAATCACAATTATGTAAATTGTTACAATGGTAAATTGCTATATTGGTAAATTTACCTACCAAAAAAGTCCTTTCTTTTTCTCTTTTTTCAGTTTAGAATAGGCTAAAACTTCGCTTCCTTCAACTCGGAATTCTATTTTTTCATTGATGATATTGTAGATTTCTCCCCAACCTGGAAAACCACCGAGATTTCGGTCGTCGATAAATAAATCTGCATCAATTTTTCTGGATTGTTGTTCGGAATCAAAAACTTCACCTTCGAAACTTGAATTTACTGCATAAAATTCTAACCCATTTTTTTTGCAAAATTCTACGGCTTCTTCTAAAGTTTTGCCATGTCTATAAGTCCATAATATTAATCGATAACCTTCTGATTGCAATTTTCTTAAGGTTTCAAATACAAAAGTTTTGGGTTTGCCAATTCCAGGATAAGCATCATCTACAATGGTTCCGTCGAAATCTATAGCCAGTTTTTTATTGCTTTTCATCTGTGTAAAATTTTTGAATTTTGCAAATATACAAAATTAAGAAAGCGACCGAATGAATCAATCACTTTTTGTATAAGATTTTATGATTTACGACACCAAAACTTCTCCGGTCATAATTTTGGGGATTTCTATTCCCATTACTTTCAAAATACTGGGTGCAATATCACCTAATTTGCCCGGTTTCAAATTCCAGGTTCGGTCTTTATCCATCACAATTAATGGAACTAAATTGGTAGAATGTTGCGTGTTTGGACTTCCATCTGGATTTTTCATCACGTCGGAATTTCCGTGGTCTGCCAAAATAAATACCGCATAATCGTGTTCATAAGCAGTTTCGGCCACTTTTTGGATGCATTTATCTACCGCTTCACAAGCTTTTATCGCCGCTTCCATACTTCCTGTATGACCTACCATATCAGCATTTGCGAAATTTAGACAAACAAAATCTGCCGATTCTTTTTCCAATTCCGGAACGATGGCGTCTCTAATATCATAAGCCGACATTTCCGGCTTTAAATCGTAAGTTGCAACATCTTTCGGACTTGGACAAAGCAATCTTTTTTCACCCACAAATTCAGCTTCTCTACCTCCCGAAAAGAAAAAAGTAACGTGCGGATATTTCTCCGTTTCTGCAATTCGGATTTGTGTTTTATGATTTTTTTCTAAAATTTCTCCCATCGTTTCTTCCAACACATTTTCATCAAAAATCACCTTCACATCGTGGAAAGAATCGTCGTAATTGGTTAAGGTAACATAATAAAGATTCAGTTTTTTCATTCCAAATTCTGAGAAATCTTGCTGAGAAAGCACTTCGGTAATTTCTCTACCTCTATCTGTACGGAAATTGAAACAGAAAACCACATCTCCATCTTCAATTTTCGCAACTGGATTTCCGTTTTCGGTAATAATGATTGGTTTCAAAAACTCATCGGTTACACCGTTTTTATAGGATTTTACAATTGCTTCTACTGGATTTTTCGTTTCTTCACCAACTGAATTTACCATTGCATCATAAGCAATTTTCACACGTTCCCAACGTTTGTCGCGATCCATTGCGTAATATCTACCAATGATGGTTGCTAATTTTCCGGTAGAACTTTTCATATGATTTTGCAAATCTTCTATAAAGCCCAATCCAGATTCTGGGTCACAATCTCTACCATCAGTAAAAGCGTGCACGAACACATTGTCATTCAATCCAAATTCTTTAGCCGAAGTTAAAAGCCCTTTTAAATGGTTGATGTGAGAATGTACTCCTCCATTGGAAACCAAGCCAATGAAATGTACTTTTTTATTATTATCTTTTGCGTATTTATAAGCTTCTTGAATGCCTTTTTCATGACCTAAAGTTCCGTTTTCTACCGCCAAATTTAGTTTTACTAAATTTTGATACACTACTCTTCCTGCTCCTAAATTCATATGTCCAACTTCAGAATTCCCCATTTGTCCGGCTGGTAAACCTACGGATAAACCAGATGCTTCTAAAGTAGTATTTGGGAATTTCTGGTAGCAAGAATCTATAAAAGGCGTGTTTGCTTGGTAAACTGCTGAAACATTATTATCTGTACCAATTCCCCATCCATCGAGAATTGCTAGTATTGCTTTTTTAGCCATTTTCTTTGTAATTTTATGCTACAAATTTACAAAATTATCAAGCGAAATCTGTTTTTAGAGCATTTGATTTTTTCTGAAGCATAAAAGGTTTTTGGAATCAAAAAAAAGATGTAGATTTACCCTTCTTTTTTATGAAATGTAGAAAATGGATTTAAGAGACCAACTGAAAAATTTATTTCCTGAACACGAAGAGCAGGATTTTGAAATGCCCGAAGAAAAATTTATGCAAAAAGAACCGCTGATTTGCAAATTTGAAAAGAAAGGCAGAAACGGAAAACCAGTTACTTTAATTGAAGGTTTTGAAGGAAATGACGACGAACTGAAAAAAATTTCAAAAAAAATAAAAACCACTCTCGGAATTGGTGGCTCAGAAAAAGACGGAATGATTGTAATACAAGGTGATAATCGTGATAAAATCATGAAAATTTTGCAAGAAATGGGCTACAAAACAAAACGTGTGGGTGGTTGAAAATTCAAAGTTTATGGTTTATAGTTTAAAAACCAATTTTGAATATTAAATTTTGAATAATTTTAATTAAAAAAAATAAAAACAATATGCTCAATAAACTCGCTGATTCTGAACTGGTTCTAAATCCAGACGGAAGCGTATATCACCTCAATCTACAACCAGAAGATATCGCAGAAAAAATACTTTTGGTAGGTGATCCGGACAGAGTTCCGAAAGTTTCACAATTTTTTGATAAAATTGAGATCAAAAAAAATAAACGCGAATTCTACACACACACCGGAACTTTGCGTGGCGAAAGAATTACCGTAATGTCTACAGGAATTGGTACCGAAAATATCGATATCGTGATGAATGAACTGGATGCTTTGGTAAATATTGATCTCAAAGAGAAAGAATTCAAAAAAGAACATACTGCACTACAATTATTCAGATTGGGAACTTGTGGTTCTGTAAATCCTGAGATACAAGTAGATAATATGTTGGTTACCGAAAATGTAGTTGGTTTAGACGGACTACTCCATTTCTATACCGATTATCATTTTGAGAATGATTTTTCCAAAAATTTCTTGGCGAATTTTCCTTATGAAAAAATAAAACCAATGCTGTATTTTTCTGATTGGACAGAATCTCAACACGAGTACTTCCGAGATGCAAAATATGTAGGTAATACCGCAACTTTCCCAGGATTTTATGCTCCACAAGGTCGACAATTGCGCTTGAAATCGGTAGATGACAAATTTTTAGAAGTGTTAAACGATTTGGGCGTAACCAACTTCGAAATGGAGACTTCTGCAATTTATGGTTTGTCTAAATTATTGGGACACAAAGCAATAACGGTAAACAATGTGATTGCCAACAGAAGACGAGGCGAATTTTCTGCAGACCATCATCAATCTGAAAAAAATATGATTGAGTGGGTTTTGGAAAGGGTAATTAATTAGATAATTTTATCACTAAATTAAATTTATTCAGTTTTGTCAGTCTTAGCGAAGTCAATGACGTTCGTAAATATTAAAAAAGCCTTCAAAATTGAAGGCTTTTTATGATTTTTTTACTTTTTTCTACAACATTGTATTCTAATAATAGCTTGAGCATTCCTAAAAATTATCCCGGATTTTAGAGCGACATTAATTGAAATTTCTCAAGTATTTTCAATTCTTTGTCAACTTTTTCTTTCCAAATTTTTTGTTTTGGATTTTTGTCAGACAAAAACTTTCCATTCAAATAATATACTTTATCATCAATCTCTGTATCAAACAAAATATTATAATTGTCATATTTCTTATTCCAATCACTTACTTTATCTTTATAAATTTGTAAATTATTAACATTTAGCTTGCGTAAACTATCAATGGATTTACGCATTTTTCTTGCATATAATTCAACAATATTAAAGTGAATTTGCTCATGTTCTAAGGTAGTCTCTGTTTTAAGAAGCATCCAAGAATCTTTTGGATCAAAATATACAAAAACCTCCATTTTGGGTGTTGTATTACTAGTTTGGGAAGTATTAAACCTAAATTTAAATCTGCTTTGAGCTCCCAAAATCATTCCATTGTTCTCAATTTTAATAGTGTCTTTCTGCACCGCCTTAAAATCTTCAAATTTTAATGGTCTTTTTGCATTCCATAAAACCAAGTCAGATTGTTGTTGAACAAAGTTTAACAATAAGAATATTGCGAAAATTAGAAATAAATATTTTTTCATTGCAGTTTATAATCCAAGATCTGTGCTAAAAATTGATGATCAGAAAAAAAATTAACAATAGATTTCTAATCATCTTTTTATATTTAAAGTTAATAATTTCTACAAAAACAATCTTCCACATGATCATTTACCATTCCTGTTGCTTGCATATGCGCATAAACTACAGTGGAACCCATAAATTTGAAACCACGTTTTTTCAAATCTTTTGATAAAGCATCAGAAATTTCAGAAGTTGCTGATACTTCTTTTAGTGTTTTTGGTTGGTTATCAATTGGTTTCCCACCTACAAAACCCCAAATATATTTTGAGAACGTTCCAAATTCTTTCTGCACATCCATAAATTTTTGTGCATTGGTGATGGTTGCCAAAATTTTTAGACGGTTTCTGATGATTCCTACATTTTGCATAAGTTCATCTATTTTTTTATCAGAATATTTTGAAATTTTTTGGTAATTAAAATCATCAAAAGCATTTCTGAAATTCTCACGTTTTGCCAAAATCGTGTACCAACTTAATCCCGCTTGAAAACTTTCTAAAATCAGAAATTCAAAAATTTTATCATCTTCATAGACTGGTTTTCCCCATTCTTCATCGTGGTATTTTCTGTAGAGATCGTCTTTTTCGCACCAAGCACAGCGATTTTTTTCCATCAATTTTAATATTTTTTCAAATATAGATATTTGTTAGTATTAGCTAGGCAAAAAATTATATAAAAATTAATAATAATGTCCTAATTTTCAGTTTATGATACCAAAAAATCTACAATTATGAAGTCAGAAGATAACAAATTTGGGAGTTTCAATCAATTGAAAGAAAAAGCTGCAGAAACTTATGAAAAAAAACAAAGAACTAACAAAATAACCAAGAAAAAGCAGGTGAATTGGCAGAAAAAGTTAAAAATGGAAAATCAAGTTTAATTTTTTAATAAAAAATTATAATATAATTAACATATTTTTGTGAAATTTATTAATATTTTTGTACTCTAAAGTTAGTTTATTTAGTTTTACTAAATGTCCTAATATATAGTTATTCATAAGATCAAATTTTTGTAAGAGAATCCCGTAATTTCGGGGTTCTTTTTTTTGCTTTAAAATAAAAATTCTAAATTTGCTAAAATTAAAATTATGTACGGATTACTCAAAGGTAAAAAAGGAATCATCTTCGGAGCTTTGGATTCCAATTCCATCGCTTGGAAAGTTGCAGAACGTTGTCACGAAGAAGGCGCAGAATTTGTGCTATCAAACGCACCAATCGCAATGAGAATGGGTGAAATAAATGCACTTGCAGAAAAAACAGGTTCGGATATCGTAGCTGCAGATGCTACTTCTATGGAAGATTTAGAGAAATTATTTGATCACGCAATTGCAAAATTCGGAAAATTAGACTTCATTTTGCATTCAATTGGGATGTCTGTAAATGTAAGAAAAGGTAAACACTACACCGATATCAATTATGATTGGCTAGAGAAAGGTTGGGATGTTTCTGCAGTTTCTTTCCACAAAGTGATGAAAACAGCTTGGGAAAAAAATTGTATGAATGAGTGGGGATCTATTTTGGCGCTGACTTATATTGCGGCACAACGTACGTTCCCAGATTACAACGATATGGCAGATAATAAATCGTATTTAGAAAGTATTGCAAGAACATTCGGATATTATTGGGGAGACCGAAAAGTTCGTGTAAACACCATTTCGCAATCACCTACTGTAACTACTGCAGGAAGTGGAGTGAAAGGTTTTGGCGGATTTTTGGGATTTGCAGAAGATATGTCGCCACTTGGTAATGCAACTGCGCTTGATTGTGCTAATTATTGTGTAGCAATGTTCTCTGATCTTACCAGAAAAGTAACGATGCAAAATTTATTTAATGATGGTGGTTTCAGCAATACGGGAGTTTCACAAAAAGTAGTAGATAAATATACAGGAGAATAGTTTTTCTATTATTTTTTTTCAATTAATGTAAATTATTGATAATTAATGCATTAATTAATTTTATTTAAAGTTATTTATATTGATGGAATTAAGTTCTTATTTGATGAAATAAAAAGAAAAATATTTCCTAAAATTTTAACTTTTTACCTAGAATATAGATAGTCCAAATTATTTTGGACTATCTTTTTGATTGAAGTGAAAAAAAATCAAGATTTTTTTTCTAAATTTTTTGAAAAAGTGTAATTTAGGCCAAACTAAAAAATATGTCTTATTATCCACTAAATTCGATACCAGATTATTTCGGAATTGATAGTTTACTTACTGAGGAACACCTACTTATACGTCAATCTGTAAGAGATTGGGTAGAGAGTTTTGTGATGTCACAAATTGATCACGCTGCACAAAATCATACCGATTTGCCAAATCTGATGCGCGAATTGGGAAATATTGGTGCATTAGGACCTTACATTCCAGAAGAATATGGTGGTGCCGGTTTTGATCAGATTTCCTACGGAATCATCATGCAGGAATTAGAACGAGGTGATTCTGCAGTTCGTTCTGCAGCATCTGTACAAAGTTCACTCGTAATGTTCCCGATTTACGAATTCGGTTCAGAAGAGCAAAAGCGCAAATATTTACCAAAATTAGCAACCGGAGAAATGATTGGTGCATTTGGATTAACCGAACCAAATCACGGTTCTGATCCTGGTTCTATGGAAACCCATTTCGAAGACAAAGGTGATTATCTTTTGCTAAATGGGGCCAAAATGTGGATTACCAATGCTCCTCTGTGTGATATTGCCGTAGTTTGGGCAAAAAACGAAAACGGTAAAGTACGAGGAATGATTGTTGAACGAAATTTTGAAGGTTTTACCACGCCAGAAACTCATAACAAATGGTCTTTAAGAGCTTCCAAAACAGGCGAATTAGTGTTTGACAACGTAAAAGTACCTAAAGAAAATTTGCTGCCAAATGTAGAAGGTTTGAAAGGACCGCTTTCTTGCCTGAATTCTGCAAGATATGGGATTTCTTGGGGAGTAATTGGTGCAGCTATCGATTGTTATTGCACTGCTTTGCAATATGCTAAAGAACGCAAACAATTCGGTAAAGCAATTGCAGGTTTTCAATTGCAACAGAAAAAATTAGCAGAATTCGTTACAGAAATTACCAAAGCACAACTTCTTTGTTTGCAACTCGGAAATCTGAAAAACGATCACAAAGCAAGTCCTGCTCAAATTTCTATGGCAAAAAGAAACAACGTGAAAATGGCGATTGATATTGCAAGAGAAAGCCGACAAATGCTTGGTGGAATGGGAATTGTAGGCGATTTCCCGATGATGCGTCACGCTGCAAATTTAGAATCAGTCATCACTTACGAAGGAACTCACGATATTCATTTACTGATCACGGGATTAGATGTTACCGGAATAAATGCTTTTGGTTAGTATCTACTAAAATGATAAAAATTAAGAAGGCTCCTTTTTGAGCTTTTTTTATGCAAAATTTCAAAATTTTGATGATAAAAATTGAAATTTTGAGAAAAGATGAACTTTCACAACCCTTTTTGCGTTCTGAGCGAAGCCGAAGAAAAAATCGCAGAAAGGGTTTTTAGTTTTTTAGACCAAAAAAAATGAATTTTTTAGTTTATTATTTGATTAACAATAAATTACAAAGTAATTTTCTACAGTAAAATTAAATCTGAAAATTCACTTTTTTACTTTCTATAAAAGGAATTTCGGGATCTAAAATTTCCACAATCAAACTTCTAATAGAAACCAAAGCATCTTGTAAATCTCCCGATTTGAACACGAGTGGAATAACTCCTCTATTTACTTCAGCAAAACTCCAAATACCACTCATAATTTCTTTATTTCTAAATTCGCTATCTTGTTCAATCACAAATTGATAGATGCAAAGTTGCAATGCTTGAACCAATTCTTTATTCATTAAAAAATGGTCACGATTTTCATCTTTAATGCTTATTTCTAATTTTTTTGATTTACCAGTTTTATAATCAATAATTCTTATGGTATCATTTAAGACATCAATTCGGTCGATATAACCATAAAACGCAACACTTTCCGTTTGTTCATCATTTAAATAAAAATCTACGTTTTCGAAATTTTTCTCAAGTGCCAAAATTTTCAATGAATTTCCGTTTTTTACCAATTCTAGATCGTATTGTATGATGCTTTCGATGACTTTTTTTGCCATCGATTTGTGAATAAAATTGATGCCTCTTTCGTAGTACTCTGGTTGATGATTTAGTTTTTTGATAGCCAATCCTAATGCTTCATCTATTTCTTTAAGCAAATCCTTTAAATCGCTGATTTTCAGATTGATATTTTTCACTTTTTCATAAAGTACTTGAAGTGAATAATGCACCAAGTTTCCGTAATTTTTGCTCGATAATTCTTCTTCTATTTCTATTGCATCTCTAGTTCCCAAAACCTTGTTCATATAAAAACTAATGGGGTCATATAAATAACTGGTGAGATGTGTAGGTGCAATTCTATTTCGCCACTTTTGCAACTGTTGCATCGCGGTTTCAGATTTTGGGATTTCCATCAATTTTGCAGAAGTTGGTTCGGTAGAATTTTCTATCACAAAATGCTGAATTTCGTGCTTGCTTTCCATTTCTAATTGGGTGATAAATCTGCTTTTTTCACCAGTATTTGCACCCGAACTTTGCTCATTGTACAGTAGAAATACATTTTCGGCTCCTTGTAACAATCGGTAAAAATGATAGGCATAAATACTATCATTCACCAGAAAAGTGTGCATGTTGAAATGTGAACGAACATCAAAAGGAAGATAGGTATTTTGCGTGTTTCCGAGAGGTAATTTGCCTTCGTTTACAGAGAGTAAAATAATATTTTTGAAATTCAGCAATCGCGTTTCCAGCAAGCCCATAATTTGCAAACCAGTAAGAGGTTCTCCCTGGAAATCAATACTTTCCGCATGTACCAATTGCTGCACCAAGACTTCCAAATTTTCCATTTTCAAGGCAAAAGGAAAGTCAGTAATTTGATTTTTTAATAATTTGAATGCCGATTCGAAATAAGAAATATTTTCATACAATGTATCATCTAAATCATTGAATTTCAATTGATAACAATAATTAATTACTTGCTCTAAAAAAGATTCAACAGAAGTCGGTTTCAAAAGTAAGGCGAAATACGACAAATTTCCGAGCAACTCACGCATCAACTTTTTAGAAATATAGACAATGTTTCGCTCTTCGATATAATTTTTGAAATTTTCAATGATTTTTTGGTCAGAATCCAGCCTGGGAAATTCTTCTATTATTGAAATCACATCGTGAAAATAATAAGTAGCATCTGATTTTTCCAGTTGTTTTTGGAGGTAAAAAAGTTGCTTCACAGCATTGCTGAAACCCAAATTTTTCAGAGGGAAACCCATCGTTATATTCAGATTATCAATGGCATACAAAGAGTCTAAACAAGCAGGCAAAAGATTTTCATCCAGCAAAATTACGGCAGTATCTGTTGATTGTTTGCTTTCTGAATTGGGCAAATCTTTCAAAATTTTTGGTAAAATTTTGGATTGGGAAACATTTCCTGAAACCTCAAAAACTTGTATATTTTTTGGTTGTTCAAAATCGTGTTCTACCCAAGAAAATGGTCTGCTGTTGTTGAATTCTTTCCAGGTTTGATAGTTGCGTAAAAATGCACCAGCTTCTTGTTTTTCATCTTTTATATAATAAGTATCTGCATTGAAAAAGCAATCTGCTTTGTCCCACTGCAAAAGCGTTCTTACCAATTTTTCTTCAACAGTAGTAAGTGCATTGAAACCACAAAACACAAAATAATCTTGGGTTTTTTGTACAAAATCATCGATTTTGTGGGTGGCTATTTCGTGAATCATTCCTGCAGTTGCCCAATTCTTTTCTTGTAGTTTTTCTTTAAGAATGGGCAAAAATACATTCATATTTTTCCAAAAATTCAGAAATCTTCGTCGTGGTACATCTTCGGAATCGCCCAAATTTTCTGCCCAATTTTTAATTCGCTCCTCGTGGAACATATATTCCAACACTTCTTGGTCGTTTTCAGAAAATTTCATCATATCGTCCCAATCTTTCAGTACCGTTGGAAACCATTTCAGAAATCCTGAAAAATCATCTTTTGGACTCAAATTCAGTTCGTTATAGACCTGAAAACCAAAAAGCCAAAGTGAAATTGGCTTCAGTTCTTGTTGCTCTGCAATGTCTTTAATTAAATCTTCAATACTGAGAAAAGTGGGCAAAAATCCGGAGTAGTTTTTTTCTTCGAGAATTTTTTTAATAAAAACGATGGGTCTTTTTCCGGGCAATATAAACGTAAACGCAGATAAATCTGCGTTTTTACTTAAAAGTTCATCGATTATTTTTTCTAAAAATTTCAAAATCGGGGTGGTTTTTCTTTAATTGGGAAATGGTTTTGTTTCAATTGATTCAAATCCGATCTGTATTATCTCTCAAACAATCAATAAATTGTGTTTTTTTAATTACTGTACGGAATTTTTCATCATATTTTTTATTAAGCGTTATTATTTTAAGTTCACCTGAATAGTGAAGATAAAATAAAATATCCTCATTTTGATTTGTAAAATAGTAATAAAAGAAACCTCCATCACAACGAGTAATCATATAAAAGTGAGGTAAAAAAGATGCTAATTCGTCTTTTTTAACTTCAATTGCTCCATTAAAATTTCCATTAACTTTTATGGATTTAAAATACTCCAAAGTTTTTATAAGAGGTTTGTAGTCCTTTCGGTTTTTTGTCCAATTAGAAATCCATTTTGTATTAAATCCACTCATAAAAATTAACTCATAAAAATTCAATAAAATTATTAAGTTATTGAATTAATTAATTTTCGTGATGAGAATTTTTCAAGTTTAACCCAATATATTGAAGTAAATTTTGGGAAGTAATTTACATCTTTATCAAATTCTTTGTCAAATTCAAACAGAGGGAGTTTTCTGTATTTAATAATTGCCAAATCTCTTTTTATTTTTTGCATTTTAATAAAATTACAGACATAAAAAAAAACCAACTACTCCACTACAATCTGTTTTGTGATATAATTTGTTCCTCCGTTCCAAAATTTGAAAGTATAGGTTCCGGTTTGTACCGGCTTGAAATTGAACTGGTTAAAAGACGTGTAAGTTGTTTGTGAACACGGTCCACTATTTTTCCAAGCATATGCAGTAACTACTCTATTCATACCATCGTGTACATAATCATAACCATCAAAACCATAACATTGGGATGGATAAGTAGAATACGTTCTGATGCTTTGTACACTGTACACATCCATCGTATCTATCAATATTTTTACACTATCAATTTTTATTTTATCAATCGCAACCAATTGATGATCATCATCTCTATGTGAACAAGATGCTACTATTGCTGTAAATAAGATTAATAAAGCGAATATAAAGTGATTCTTTTTCATTTTTTTTAAAATTTTGGTTAAAATTACAGTCAAATTTACTAATTCTATTTTTAATTCTTAAAATTTTTGGCAGATAAATACACAACTTTTTTTGTTTCGAAAAAATCTTCTTCAAAATAGTCTTTCAATAGGTGTTCTTTGGTTTTTAGACCAGCAAGTTCTTGGGATAAATCGCCACCTTTCAAGTACAAAATGCCATTTTCTAGAGGATTTATTTGTTCTTTCTCAAATTTACCTTGCAACCAAGTCAGAAAAACGGGCATTTGTGTTACAGCTCTACTCACCACAAAATGGAATTTTCCTTTGATATTTTCGGCCCTTTCGTGAATTGCAGTTACGTTTTCAAGTCCCAATTCGTCTGCAATTGCTTGTACTACCGTAATTTTTTTACCTATAGAATCTACCAAAGTAAATTGCACTTCAGGAAACAAAATTGCTAGCGGAATTCCCGGGAAACCACCACCTGTTCCTATGTCCAGAATTTTGGTACCTGCAGAAAATTGCAAAATTTTTGCAATTCCTAATGAATGAAGTACGTGTCTTTCATAAAATTCCTGTGTGTCTTTTCTAGAAATCACGTTTATTTTTTCGTTCCAAGATTCATATAAATTTTGCAATTTGCTAAATTTTTCTATTTGAGAATCTGAAAGTTGCGGGAAATGTTTCAATATCAATTGGTGATTCATACTTATTTTTTCAGGACAAATTTAATTTTTTTTAAATGAAATTAAGCACAGAAAATAGGTAAATCAACAAAAAAATTTATCTTTGAAAAAATAAATAATAATGGAAAAATATTCTGAAAGAATCAACAGAATGAGCTATTCACAGACCTTTGTGATGAGCAACAAAGCAAGAGAAATGAAAGCTGCAGGAATAGATGTGATCTCGCTAACATTGGGAGAGCCCGATTTTGACGTTCCTGATAATATAAAATCTGCGGCAATTGCTGCCATCAATGAAAATTACTCGCACTATTCTCCTGTTCCGGGATTTTTGGAATTGCGACAAGCAATTGCCAAAAAATTGAAAAGAGACAACAATTTGTCTTATCAACCCAACCAAATTTGCGTTTCAAACGGTGCAAAACAATCTATTCTGAATGTTTTAGCTTCTATTATTAATAAAGGTGATGAAGTAATTTTGCCAAATCCTTTTTGGGTTTCTTATGATGAAATGGTGAAAATGATGGATGGAACTTCGGTTTTCATAGAAACCAGCATAGAAACCGAATTCAAAATGACGGCTGAACAATTAGAAAAAGCAATCACTCCACGTACAAAAGCACTACTCTACAGTTCGCCTTGCAATCCTTCTGGAAGTTACTACACACACGATGAACTCGAAAAAATTGCCAATGTAATTGCAAAACATCCACAAATTACCATTATTTCAGATGAAATATATGAATTCATTAATTATGATGGAAAACACACTTCTATTGCAGAATTTCCGCAAGTTTTTGAGCAAACTGCCGTAATCAACGGAATGAGCAAAGCATTTGCTATGACAGGTTGGAGAATTGGTTATTCTGCTTGTCCGGATTGGTTAGCAAAAGCATGCGACAAAATACAGGGACAAATGACAAGTGGTGCAAATACCGTTGCACAACGTGCATCTATGGTTGCACTAGAAACCGATCCTAGTGAATATCATTATATGATTTCTAGTTTTGAAAAACGCAGAAATTTGGTGTATGAATTAATGAAAGATATACCAGGTTTCAAAGTAAATTTACCAAAAGCAGCGTTCTATTTTTTCCCAGATATTTCTTTTTGGATTGGCAAAAATCTAGATGGAGTTCAGATTAATAATTCAGATGATTTCGCTATGTTTTTGCTAGAATCGGCATATGTAGCAACAGTTGGTGGTGTTTCTTTCGGAGATTCTAACTGTATACGTTTTTCTTATGCCGCTTCTGAAGACGATTTGCGAGAAGCAATGACCAGAATAAAAAACTTGCTGAAAAAATATATATAAATCATAGAAAAATCATATCAATTAACTTTAGGAATTGGTGTTAACTTCGTTATCTTTGCACCAATCAATTTTTAAAGAAAAAAATCATGTCATTAGTAGGAAAAAAATTTCCAGACATTGCAGTAGATGCAATCACGAAAAGAGGAGAAAACCTGAAAATCAACATCTTAGAAGAAGCAACTAAAAATCAAAAAAAAGTACTATTATTTTGGTATCCAAAAGATTTTACTTTTGTTTGTCCAACAGAATTACACGCTTTTCAGTCAGTTTTGGCTGAATTTGAAGATAGAAATACCTCCGTAATTGGTGCGTCTTGTGATACCAATGAAGTACACTTCGCTTGGTTGAATACTCCAAAAAACATGGGAGGAATACAAGGTGTTACGTATCCACTTTTAGCAGATACACACAGACAATTAGCCAATATTTTGGGAATTGTAGACCAAGATTTCGAGTATGATGATGAAGGAAACGAACTATTTACTGGTTCTAATGTTACTTATAGAGCAACTTATTTGATAGATGAAGAAGGTAAAATTTTCCACGAAAGTGTAAATGATATGCCTCTTGGTAGAAATGTTGCAGAATTTTTGAGATTAATAGATGCTTATACTCACGTTCAGAAATACGGCGAAGTTTGTCCTGCAAATTGGCAAGAAGGTAAAGATGCGATGAAAGCCGATAGAAACAGTACTTCGGAATATCTTTCTTCTCATTAAAAATTTTGAAAAATAACTACGATAAAAGCAGAACTTTGGTTTCTGCTTTTCTTTTTGTTTTTTGTCAAAATATTTTACAAAAGTTTAAACTTTCTAAATACAATTATCAAAAAAAGATTAGGAAACATTTTTGCAAAGAAATCTGAATAAAAAATAATTTAGATTTTCTGTGAACGACGTTCTAAAAATACCACATCACGCCAAACTCCATTCATTTCTGCTAATTTTTCTCGAGTTCCTAGTATTCTGAACCCCAACTTCAGATGCACTGCAATACTTGCTTTATTCTCAGGGAAAATGCCTGATTGCAGCATCCAAAAGTGATTTTCTTCGGAGTCCAGAATCAATTTTTGTAAAAGCATCGTTCCCAAACCTTTACCTTGCGCAATATTTGCCAAATAAATACTAACTTCTGCCACTCCTCTGAAACATTCTCTTGCACTTATTGGTTGTAGTGCAGCCCAACCAACAATCTGATCGGTTTCGTTTTCTAATACAAATCTGCAAACTTTGCAGAATTTTTGATTCCAAACTTCCCAAGTTGGCACATCTTTATCAAACGTTGCATTTCCTCCCAAAATTCCTTCGTGGAAAATTTCTAAAACTCTGGCTCCGTCTTCAGGAAGCATTTCGCGGATTTCGTAGTTCATATTTAATTGATGAGTTTAAAATTTACATTATCATTCAAAAATAAGCAATTTATGTTGTATTATTTTTTTTGGCACATATTATATTGAATACGTACAACAATAATTCATCAAAAAAAACTAATTTTATAGAATTAAAACAAGCTTTTTTCTTTAAAATTTCTAAAAAATATGATTGATAAAATAAATATTCGGGTGTATGCAATCGCGATACAAAATAAGCAAGTTTTGGCACTTTTTGAAGGTTATGCAGGAGATCAATTGCTAAAATTTCCGGGTGGTGGTTTAGAATTAGGGGAAAGTTTACTAGAATGTTTACACAGAGAATTTATGGAAGAATTGGGTCTGAAAATCAGAATTACTGATCATTTCTACACCCAAGAAGAATTTTTGGTATCAAAATTCCGAGAAAATGAGCAATTGCTAACTATTTATTACTTGGTAGAAATCCAAAATTTTGCTGAACTGGAAATTAAAGATGACAGCATAGAAAAAATTGAGTGGATTTCGCTAGAGCAAGCTCACAATCCTTTTACACTACCAATTGATAAAGTCGTTTTCGAAAAACTTCAAAAACAATTTTTGTATTGATTAGAAGTTTTATCTCACCACTTTGAAATTTTTGTAACCAGGATATGGCTGTAAATAACCAAGATTCCAGTTGCTTTGCAGTAGCGATTCTAGAAATTCATCGGTTCTGTATAGTACAGGATTGTACGGTTCTTTGATGTCTACATCTGCAATATTACCTTTTACGTTCCACCAAAAAGCACTCCAACCTCCACGTAATTCTTTGATGATTTCGTACACTGTTTTTCCTGTTGCTCGATTCAGCAATTTAGCAAAAACTTTACCTTCTGTTGTAGTAAGATCCCTAAGTTGTTCCTCATACTGATCTGCCAATTGGTTTTGTCGGTCTCGGTTATATTTTTTCTGAGCATTGCGATCCATATTTTGCGTTTCTGCTTGTATAGTTTTGTATTGGTCAAGAGCAGTTAAGAAAAGTGGATAGACTCTACTGAGTTTCTTATTCAAAAAATAATAATAATTTCGATCTAATTGATTGTTAAAACGTGGCTTGTTAAGCAACACCAATTCGTCCATCACAACAACATTTTCACCATTTATTTCATAAATTTTGGCTTTTTGTCTTTCATCATAATAATATTTGTTGCCATATTCGTCTACTTTTATCAATTCAGGTGGATATTGACTAAGCGATTTTGAAACTATGGTATCTTGAGACTGAAAACTCATTGCCAAAAACAGAAAAAACAAGATGATGGTTTTATTAAAATTCATTATTTTTACCTAATTTTTATTATTACTTAAACGCAAAAATAATTCCTTTTGTATGAAATTCGAAAATAAATCACTTAAATTTTTAGAAGAATATTTAAACACATCATCACCAACAGGTTACGAAAGAAACGGACAAAAAGTTTGGATGGATTACTTGCAACCATACGTAGATAAATTAGAAATAGATCACTACGGAACTTGCTACGGAATCATCAATCCTGAAGCAGATTTTAAGGTCGTGATAGAAGCTCACGCAGATGAAATTTCGTGGTACGTAAATTATATTACAGATGATGGACTGATTTATGTAATTAGAAACGGTGGTTCTGATCAAATGATTGCACCATCTAAAATTGTACAAATCCACGGAGAAAAAGGTCTAGTAAAAGGTGTTTTTGGTTGGCCTGCAATTCATACAAGAGGCGTAAATTCCAACGAACCAATTCCAAAAATTGAAAATATTTTTATTGATTGTGGTGCAACCAGCAAACAAGAGGTAGAAGATTTAGGAATCTATGTTGGCTGTATGATTACTTATCCCGACCAATTTTTTGAGTTGAATGACCGCTATTTTGTTTGTCGTGCTCTCGACAATAGAATTGGCGGATTTATGATAGCTGAAGTAGCACGATTGCTGAAAGAAAATAAAAAGAAATTACCATTTGGATTGTATATTACCAATTCGGTGCAAGAAGAAGTGGGTTTGTACGGTGCAGATATGATTGCAGATACCATAAAACCGAACATTGCAATCATCACAGATGTTACACACGACACTTCTACACCTATGATTGAAAAGAAAAAAGAAGGCGACCAAAAATGTGGAAACGGACCTGTAGTTTTCTTTGCACCAACTGTGCATCACACGATTCGTGAACTGATTGTAGAAACCGCAAAATCTAAGAAAATTCCGTTTCAGAGAGCAGCATCAAGTCGTGTTACAGGAACTGATACTGATGCTTTTGCTCACGCAAATGGTGGTGTACCAAGTGCACTAATTTCCTTACCTTTGCGATATATGCACACCACCGTAGAAATGGTCGCAAAAGAAGATGTTGGAAATGTAATTAAATTAATTTACGAAACTTTGCTGAAGATAAAACCGGATATGAAGTTGAAATATCATTGATTAGATGTTAGATTTCAGATGATAGATGATAGATTTTTGAAACCTTGAACTTTGAACCCAAAAATATGAAAACAAAACTCATTGCGCCTTCTCTACTTTCCGCAGATTTTGGAAATTTAGAAAGAGATATACAAATGCTTAACCGTTCACAAGCAGATTGGCTTCACGTAGACGTTATGGATGGTAGATTTGTACCCAATATTTCGTTCGGATTTCCGGTGATGAAAACCGTGCAACAATTCGCCCAAAAATTTGTAGATGTACATCTCATGATTGTAGAACCCGAAAATTATGTAGAAGAATTCATAAAACACGGTGCAGATTTGGTTTCGGTGCATTATGAAGCGTGTAGACATCTGCACAGAACTATTCATCAGATTCAGGATTTGGGTGCAAAAGCAGGGGTGGTCTTAAATCCTGCAACTCCGGTTTTGATGTTAGAAGATATTATAGCAGAGGTAGATTTGGTATTATTAATGAGTGTAAATCCTGGTTTTGGCGGACAAAAATTTATTGAAAATACCTACAAAAAAATTGCAGAAACCAAAGATCTAATTTTATCTAACAACTCAACCGCTTTGATTGAAGTTGATGGTGGTGTAAATCTCGACAACGCACAAAAACTTTTTGATGCAGGTGCAGATGTTTTGGTTGCTGGTAACGCAGTTTTCTCAACAGAAAATCCCGAAAAAACAATTGAACTTTTGAAATTTTGATATTAAAAATTGTTACTAACTAAACTTACAATGTTTTAATCTTCTGAAAAATATAATTTTCAGTTGTAATAAAAGAATCTACATCACCTAAACATCACTATAAAACTAGCTGTTCCTTGCAAAAAAAAATCAATGTTTCGCAAGCAAGAGTGATTTCCATGTTGTTTTTCAAGCAAAATTAGGCTTCTTTTACCAAACATTACCTAAGTAATAATGGTGAATCTCGGTTTCTTTTATCAGCATTTGATCTGGATTCGTAATTCCATAGATTTTTTTTCGCGAACTCCTATCACAATTTCACCAACAATTTCTATGGTGATATAAAAATTATCATCATTTGTGTTTTTAGTAAACCAAAAATAACACATCTTCAAATAACAAAAAAGGAAAAAACACTTTTTTTTAAAATTTTGAGTGAAATTTTAAAAATTTATGGTGCCTTTTTCTTCACCAATTCTTTACGAACTCGGCTTAAACTTTCGGGAGTAATTCCCAGATAAGAAGCAACCATCCATTGTGGAACTCTGGCCAAAACATTGGGATATTTTTTTACAAAATCTACATAGCGCTGTTCTGCAGTGTCTCCCAATAACGAATTAACTCTACTCTGCAGATTATTAATATGCCTGTGCAATAACCGCTCATTTTTAGCGGCACTTTGCGGAAAACGTTCAGAAATATTCAGGAAAAAATCATTTTTAGCAAAAATGACTTCAGAATCTTCTATGGCTTCTATGTAATAAGGGGATTTTTCATTGAAAAACAAACTGCTTCTGTCAGAAATAATCCAATTTTCGGGAGCAAAAAGAATGACGTGTTCTTTCCCGTTTTTGTCCACAGAAAACATTCTTAGTAATCCATTTTCTACAAAGAAATAATAGTTACAAATTTCACCTGCATGTAATAAAAACTCTCCTTTTTTAACATTTTTCACTAAAATTAAATCTTCACAAGTTGATAATTCTTCTTGTGAAACATTCAAATTTGTAGATAAAAATTCTTTAAAATTTTCCATCTAATTTTCAATTAAATTTGGTCATGTGTAATTTGCTCGTGAGATGCATGATGCTGCATTTTCCCGTTTTCTAAAACAATGATTTGTGGACTCTGGTGTTCTACTCCAAAATCTTGAGCAATTTGGTTAGAAATACTTCTATAATTAAGTAAATCTAGATAATAATATCCCAGATTTTTGTCTGATTGCGCTACTTCATTTTCAAAATTTTTCAAAACGGTTTTGCTGATGAAACATCGCGTAGAATGTTTGAAAATAACGATTTTTTTGTTATAAGAATCACTTATTGCATTCTGCAAATCTTCGGTTGAAGTTATGGCATTCCAGAAGTCATTTTCTGCCATTTTTGGTTTGGTATTTAATATATTATCAAAAATTCCCATCAGTAAATCGTAAATTTCATTAATTTTATTAAAGAGAAAAGTTCCGCCTATTTGTCACAAATGCTAATTTGGCTGAAAATTTGATTTTCTTTGTGTAAATGTACCAAAAATCTGTTACTTTAAAAAAATCTAAAAAATTAAAAACAAATACCATGAAAAAAGCACTGATAATTGTAGATATTCAGAATGATTTTTGTGCAGGTGGTGCATTAGAAGTTCCGGGTGCGAATGAAATTATTCCATACATCAATCTTCTGATGGAGGAAAATGAGTACGACCAAATTGTGCTTACACAAGATTGGCACCCAGAAAATCACCAAAGTTTTGCCGTAAATCACCACAAAAATGTGGGAGAAACTATTTCACTCAATGGAATTCAGCAATTTCTGTGGCCAAAACATTGTGTGCAAGGAACTTACGGTGCAGAATTTCACCCAGACCTGAATCGCGATAAGGTGACCCATATTGTACAAAAAGGTAAAAATCCTGAATACGACAGTTATAGTGGTTTCCAAGACAATCAGCAACTTATGAAAACAGATTTGGCAGATTTTTTGAAATTTCACGACATACAACTAGTAGAAGTGGTTGGTTTAGCTCTGGATTTTTGCGTGAAATATACTTGTATAGATGCTGCAAACGAAGGTTTTATCACGTGTTTACATTTCAACGGAACTCGTGCAGTAAATGTAAAACCTAACAATGCCAAAAATGCTATTTACGAAATGCTGGAAAATCAGGTGACAATTTTGGGGTGATTTTTCAAAAATATTTAGGTAATAACCGAAAAAAAATCAAAGATTTTATTTGCTAAATCTTTGATTTTTTCAAGTGTTGAAGTATGAAAGCTTCAACTTTTATGATAATTTTGAGAATTAGAATTGAGATTGCTTCGTCGCTCGTTCCTCGCTTCCTCGCAATGACGATCTAACGTTAATAATCTATAACATTTTCAAATTATTGACTTCTAATTCAGTCAAAATTCGCCAATGTCCTCGTTTGATATTTTTCTTGGTAAGTCCTGCAAACATTACACGATCAAGTGCTTCTACTTCGTAGCCTAATTTCTGGAAAATTCTGCGCACTACTCTATTCCAACCAATGTGCAGTTCTATCCCGACTTCGTTTTTTGGTTTATCATCTATGTACGAAATACTGTCTACCACAGCAATTCCTTCTTCTAATCGGATTCCTTCTGCAATTGCATTCAGATCGGCACGATCAAGTTTTCTATCGAGAGTTACGTGGTAAATTTTCTTCATACTGAAAGAAGGATGCGTCAATTTTTTGGTCAAATGTCCATCATTGGTCAATAAAATAACGCCTGTTGTACTGCGATCTAATCTACCAACAGGAAAAACTCTGTATGGTGATGCATTTGCAACCAATTCCATTACGGTTTTTCTGGCTTTTTCGTCTTTGGTGGTTGAAATGTAACCTTTTGGTTTGTTGAGCAAAACATAGACTGGTTTTTCTGGCGTAATTCCTTGTCCGTCAAAAACCACTTTATCGGTTTTCTGTACTTGATATCCTAATTCGCTGATTACTTTTCCGTTGACTTCTACCAAACCTTGTGCAATGAGTTCGTCTGCTTCTCTTCTACTACAAATTCCTGAATTGGCAATATATTTATTGAGACGAATGGTTTCTTTTGGAACTTCTTTGGCTAACTTGTCGAATCTTCTTTTTTGTACAAAAGAACGGGTTCTCTCATCATCTCTTTTTTCAAAAGATTTTTTAAAAGGTTTTTTGTCGCCAAATTTGGCGTCACCTTTTACATATTTATCTCGGCTATCAAAAGTTTTCCCTGTTCTTTTACCTGCAGTTTTGTTGAAAGTTCTCTCGTACGATTTTGCTTCGAATTCAGAAAGTAATCTTGGTTCTTTTGCTGGTTTTTCTGATTTTATAGATTTTTCGGATTTTTCAGGTTTCTGCGCACGAGTGCTACCTGAATTTCTGGTTTTAGAAATTCTCGGTCTTTTTGATCGGTCAGAACTGCTTTTGTCTCGGCTCATTTATGCTGAATTTTTTGCAAAGATACGATTTATCAGTAATATACACTTATAGGAATTGATTTGCAGAAAACTTATCTTTGCCAAAACTTCATCAAGATGATTTCCTATTTAGATCAAGATTTTTCGGCGCTTAATGATTTTTTAGCCAAAAAACAACCGAGCAAATTGTTTTTTTTGGTTGATGAAAATACGCATAACGATTGTTTGCCCATACTTTTGGCGAATTTGAGTACCGAAATTCCTTTTGAAATTATCGAAATTGAAGCAGGTGAAGAACTGAAAAATATTGCAACTGCAACTCAACTTTGGGAAATTCTCGCCGAAAATGAAGCCAACCGAAAAGCACTCCTGATAAATCTTGGTGGTGGTGTAATTACAGATTTAGGCGGTTTTGTAGCATCTACGTACAAAAGAGGAATTGCATTTGTAAATGTACCTACGAGTTTGTTGGGAATGTGTGATGCTTCTATTGGCGGAAAAACGGGCATCGATTTGAATTTTTTGAAAAATTTGGTGGGAACTTTTTCTACTCCTGAAAAGATATTTTTATATCCTGATTTTTTAGAAACTTTACCTTTTACCGAACTTAGAAGTGGTTTTGCAGAAATGCTGAAACACGGTTTGATAAGAGACGCAAAACATTGGGAAGAATTAATCGCGATTCCCGAACTTACTGTAACTACTATAAAACCACACATTGAGCGTTCTATGCAACTGAAACAGGAAGTGGTAACATTGGATTTCAAAGAACAAAATGTACGGAAAACACTCAATTTTGGGCATACTTTTGGTCACGCTGTAGAAAGTCTGTTCCTGAAAAATCAAACTATCATAACTCACGGAGAAGCAGTTGCACTCGGAATGATTTGTGAAACGCACCTTTCGTATTTGCAAAAACTCATCAGTTCAGATGTGCAAGAGATTATCATTAATAATATTCAAAAATATTTCCCTTATATTTCAATCGCACAATTTGGTGATGATGAAATAATTTCATTAATGAAAAATGATAAGAAAAATGACCAAAACACCATCAATTTCTCTTTGATTGAAAGTATAGGAAAAGGTAATTTTGATCAAAAAGTTTCAGAAAACCAACTACTTGAAGTGTTGCAATTTTATAGAAATTTGGGTGGAAATATTCATTAATAAAAAAAACGAAAATTTAGTTTTCGCTTCTATGTTCTGTTTGGTTCATTCTAAGTTTGCCATTATATTTTCCTCCCATTTCAATTTCTAGAGCATCTGTTGAAATATCACCATTGATTACTGCGGAATTTTTCAAAATGAGTTCTCTGCAAGTGACGTTTCCGTCTATTTGACCGTACACAATGATGTGTCCACTTTCTAGATTTCCTTTTACCCAGGATTTTTCGCCCAAAATAATTCCTTTGGAAACGCTGACATTTCCCAGTACATTTCCATCAATTTTGATGGTATTTTCGCCCGAAATATTTCCATGGAAAGTAGTTTCTTGTCCTATCACCGTTGTAATTGGCATAGAATCTATTTGCGAAGCAGTGGTTTGTCTTTTTTGGTTGAATTTGAACATCATTTATAATTTTGTGAAATCTATAGGATTAATTTTTTCATCATTTTTAATAATTTCATAGTGCAAATGTGGACCTGTACTTCTACCAGTACTGCCAATTTTACCAATCAAATCCCCTATTTTAACATCTTGATTTTCTGACACCAAAATTTTGGAAAGATGTCCATACAAAGTTTTCAGATTTTCGTTATGTTTTATAATGATGCAGTTTCCATAACCACCTCTTGATCCGGCAAATTCTACAATTCCGTTTGCTGTAGTTTTTACGGGATCCCCTATTTTTCCTCTGAAATCAATCCCAGGATGATTTTCGGTTGAATAGCCTGTAAAAGGATTGTATCTGTAGCCAAAACCTGAGGTAATTTCACCATTGAAAGGTTTACCAATAGGTGTAATTTTCACGGTGTATTCAATATTTTTGATTTTTTCTTCGTAGTATTTAGAAATTTCATTGATGTCGGTAATTTCGAAATCTCCATCACCACCTCCAGAATTTTTGAGTTTGAAATTGGTAAGACCTCTTGCTTCTAGAAATTGGTTGATTCGCATCATGCTCTCATCTATAGACTTGAAGGATTCTTTGGCTTTTTTGATATCAATCAAACTCTTTATCTTATTAGCTTTTGCTAATTGCTCCTTGTAGTGATCGCTGGTTTTCTGATAAATAATCACACCAAGTAATCCTACCGAAACTAATATGACACAGATAGAAATGGTGAAATATTTTTTCCAATGTAGCAGAATTTTGGTGGGAATCTGCATCACCTTATTGTCTTTACCATCTGAATTTACAAATAGTATTGAAGTCTTGTGTTTCAGCATAGGTATCTTTTTTTGAGATGACCAAATTAGTAATTTTCTGAACACGCCGTTATATTTAGTCATTATTTTTACAAATAATTAACTATTTTTAAGAAATATTTTAATTTTTACTAATATAATTAAATTATAGCAAGGAAAAATCAATTGTATTGGTTTGATCTTCAATTTGGTAATTGAGCGCTTTTGCTAACACAAAAATTTGACTCAGATTGGTGAGTAATTGTTTTCTACCTTCGGTACGAAGCTTGTTTTGGTCTACATTTTTGTAGGCGGTGTTTTTTGCAGTCTGAGTAATTTTTTTGATATCGTTTTCATTAAACCTATCAAAAAAAGAATCGTCCATAGACTGAATTTCTACACTTGGTGTAATTTTGATTTGGGAATTGGGAAGTTCTCTTATGATGAGTTTTTTGTTGATAGAATCTACTTCTAGCTTCATCTGATTCAGGTCATAAGAAACTTGCGCATTGGTTTTGGTAAAAGTGATAATTTCTTTTTCTAGATTTGGCAACAAACCTGGTATAATTTCGGAGGTTATTTTGGTTTTTTGCATCATAGAAAAATCCTGCTCCATTACAACCATTTTGTTCATTTTTTTGATCTGATTGGTGATAATGTACGCATTATTTTGCACATGGTCATCTCCTACTTTGCTCATTTTATCCCAAAGTAAAAACAGGAGCAACATAGTTGCTGCTCCTGCTATAAATACGGTTATAAGAACGTTTTTTTTCAAAATTATTTGAATAAATCTTTTATAGAGGAATCGTCTTTTTTCAAAATTTCGAGCAAATCTTTTTCAAGCCAACCCGATTTTGGACTTTCTACAATTCTACCGATTTCTCTACCATATCTTTGAATTATGATGGTTGGTACTTTTTGTATATTGTATTGCCCTTCTTCTCCTGTTGGTGATTCTTTTTTGCGATTTACAGCAACTAAGGTAAGTTTTTCTTTTGGAAATTTGAGTGCTTCTAAAATCTTCATCAATCTTGGAAATTCACGATGACTATCTTCGCACCAAGTTCCCAAAAATACAGTCAAATTATAGGTTTGAAGTTTTTCTTTTTTCAGTTCATTTAGACTTTTTTGGTCGATTGCATAATCATCATGCTCTTTCACATACCATTCACTGTATGGTTCTTTGATAAAATTGCTTAAGGTTTGGGTTCCTAAAAGCATTTTCCCGTCTTTGGTGGAATTTACTTCTCTATTCACGATTACTTTTCTTGGTTCACACGATTGAAAAACTAAATGCATCAATACAACACTCAATACAATGGTTGAAATTTTTTTCATAAAATTCTATTATTTTTCTAAAATGGATTTCAAATCAGCTGGTGAATAATACTTGTTTTTGAGAACCTTGTTGTCTGATTTGCGATGTACATTGAATTTGTCTCCTGATTTTTCGAAATAGGCATCTTGATCTTTTGCTTGATAAAAAGCAACGGTTTCTGCAGCCTGTTGTTCGTTTTCACAGGCTTTACTCATGTTAGAACGTTGCACTTCATTAAACAAAGTTGCAAATTTTTCGCCCAAACCAAATTCTAAAACTGCTCCACTCAAAACATATTGTAAATCGCACAATGCATCAGCAATTTCTACTAAATTTTGGTCTTCAATCGCTTGTTTCAGCTCATTCAATTCTTCTTGCAAAAGTGAAACCCTCAAATCACATCTCTCTTTACTAGGAATTTGTGGTTGCTCCAAAATTGGTGCATTAAAAGTTCGGTGAAATTCGGCAACTTGGTTCAGCGAATCAATTTTTTCCATCTTTTAAAAATATTTCAACAAAGATAGTATTTCAAAACAAATTGTGAAAATTTAGATTTTTGGAACTATTATTATATATCCTTAAAAAAAATCAGAGTAGAAATATTCTACTCTGATTAAATTCATAAATCTATACTTATAAATGATAGATTTACGCCAATTAAAAATCAATTTATTCTTTAATAAAACGATGTGTAGTTCCTTCTACCTGAATTAGATACAATCCATTTGGTAATGAAGTTACATTCACTTTTTTATCTGTTAGCATTCCTGTTTTAATAATTTTTCCACTCATATCAAAGATTTTGTAACTAGGAGATTTTGAAGTTCCAGTTATTGTAATAAAATCTTTTGCAGGATTAGGGAAAATCCTAATTGACTGTTTGATATCTAATTTTGCAAAAGTAGCAGAATTTTGAATATTTACAGTATAATCTTCAACTTGACCATAAGTGAATGATTCACAAGATTTTGGTATTGCATTGTATTTCATCTGAACTCTCATTCTGGTTGTTCCTAGTGTCGCTGTTGCAGGTATTGTAAATGTTCCTGAAACTGGTGTAGTTTTAGATGCAGCTTTTGTAAATACTTGCTCTCCTGAATCTAAGAAATCTCCGTCTTTATTATAATCAATCCAAACTGAATAACCTTCGTTATAAATAGTTGATGTCCAACTAGGTGTAATTGTAATTGTATATGAATTTCCACTTGTTACATCCGTTGATAAACTAGTGAAATCTTCATATCCAGAAGTTCCTGTAGATGAATTATTTATTGTTCCGAAAACAACTTTTGCAATTTTCTCATCTGTAGTTGAATTACCTTGAGATGTACAGTAAGTAACTGTAGATGCAGATAATGTGGTTACTGAAACAGTATTACTTTCTACAGAAAAATTTCCGGCTGCATCTTTTGCTTTTACTGTAAAGGTATAAGTTGTTGATGCTGACAATCCTGTTACTGAATAACTTGTTGATGATGTACTTCCTAACAAAGTACTATCTTTATAAACATCATAACCAGTAACTCCTACATTATCAGCTGCTCCACTCCATGATAAATTAGTACTAGATAATGTTGTACCAGATGCTACTAAAGTTGGTGCAGTTGGTGCAGTTGTATCTATTGAACCAGCAGTAACAGAAATATTTGCTTTATTTACATTAAAGAAAACATGATTTGTTCCTTTTACCATTATTCTTCCATTAGAAGTTGATGAGTTAGGAATAATAACATTTGCTTAGCCATTGTTAGTTGTTCCTGCCAATAATGTTGACCACGTATTACCTGAGTCAGTAGACCAAAGAATATCAACATTAGCACAGTTTACACCATTTGCAGTAGTACCTGCAACATTCCAAGTAACAACCTGAGAAGATCCACCAGTATACGTAGTTGCTGTAGATTGTGAAGTAACTACAAATGGTCCAGCTGTTGCATTAGTTGTAATAACTGCATCATCTGAATTATTTGCTGAACCTCCAAGTCTATTATCTCTAACAGTAAATCTAAAATTAAGAGTTCTTGCTACAGAAGGAAGAGCTTCTACAGTAACTTCTGAACCAGCAGTAGTAGTAGATCCAGCTAAAACAGATGACATTTTTGGAAAATATCTTACTGGTGTTGTAGTTGGAGTCCATGACCTAAAATCTACCCCAGTTGTTTTGGTTGCACTAGGTGCAGCAGAAGTTGTTTGAGAGTCCATTTGTTCCCAAATATAGGTAAGAGCATCACCATTTGCATCTGTAGAATTACCTGTTAGCATAAATGGAGTACTTTTAGGAATTGTAAAATCTAAACCCGCGTTTGCTGTAGGTATAGAATTTCCTGTAGCTGTTTTTACAGGACAAGTTTTTGATTTGATATTATTTGTAATTTGTTGAATACTAATCGCATGAAAAAAAGGATCAGAATGTGCCTGAACATCAGCAGAAGTGATACCTGCATATCCCATGATAGTAGAACCCGAACCTGGTTCCATATGTACACCTGTTCCTTCGTTACTAATTGTAAAAGTATGATTACCTCCAAATTGATGTCCCATCTCATGGGCAACATAATCAATATCAAAAGTATCTCCTAAAGGACCACCACTAGATGGCGAAGTTATCCCACTACCTTTTTGTCCGTTTACACAAATACATCCTATACATCCTGCATTTCCACCTCCACCAGAAGCTCCAAATAAATGTCCTATATCATAGTTTGCCTCACCTATTACGGAAGTAAGTGTAGATTGTAGCTGAGAATTCCAGCTATCCATAGACGACGAAGCTGAATATGGATCAGTAGAAGAGTTTGTGTAAATAACTAAATCGTTATTTGATATAATTACCATTTTAGCAGCAAAATCAGTCATAAAAACACCATTTACTCTTGTCATCGTATTATTCATAGCAGCAAGAGCTTGCGCTTTTGTACCACCAAAATAAGCTCCATATTCTCCCGTACAAGACAATGCAAGTCTGAAAGTTCTCAAATATGCAT
The DNA here is from genome assembly GCA_937876095.1 of uncultured Flavobacteriales bacterium. Taxonomy (GTDB): domain Bacteria; phylum Bacteroidota; class Bacteroidia; order Flavobacteriales; family Weeksellaceae; genus CALFIE01. The sequence continues at coordinate 32,576 of CALFIE010000023.1, forward strand.
CATCAGCATTTGGTCTTGCAGTAAGATTGTTTCCTAGCTGAGATTTAGCATCATCTATTGTTGTACATTCAAATTTGTTTAATGAATCATGTTTATCAGATTTTTTATAAACAACATAAGTAGATAAATCCTTAGTATATGGCTCAATGAAAACAGATGACTGATCTGATTTTATTTCCATTGAGGAAAATCCTAAAGGTGAAATACTAAAAAAAACTAAATTACGAGGATTCTCTTGACTTTTACCAATATAAGATTTAATATCAGGATATTTTGCTGCCAAAGCATCTTCAAAATTTGAACTTTCCTGAATTTCAAAATGCTCAAAACGACCATCAGAACTTGGAATCTCTAGTAAAACTGAAGATTTTTCATTTTTCTGAAGATTTTTTGGTGCTTTTGCTAAAATCGACTTTAAATTTTGAATATTTAAAGAATATAATTTTGGTATGAGAATAGAAGTTTTGTTCTCTACAACAGGCGAATTATTTTTCCCTGTGGAACTCCAAATAGAGTTTGACTGCGCAAATACAAAATTACCAAAAGCTATTAAAGCAATTGATAGTAGTTTTGGAAGTAGTTTGTTTTTCATTATTTTTAAATAATTTTAAATTAATAATTTAAATGATTAATTAATTCTCCAAATATATATAAAAATTAAAAACAAATGTTTGTTTTTTTTATTTTATTCAAATCAGATTCAAAAAATAATTATTAATAATTTAAAAAATATCATTAAAATTTAAAGAAAATCTAATTTTAAAAACCACAACAACCAACCAAAGAAACAAAGAAAAATACGTAATATA
>CALFIE010000024.1 GCA_937876095.1 uncultured Flavobacteriales bacterium
AATGAACTTCTAATTTTGACACGAAAACTAAATAAAGAAGAAATTAATAATCAAAAAGCTGAATATAAAACTAAACTTAAGGCGGAAAAAGAGTTTAGAAAAAAATTAAATGGTACAATAATAGACGAACTTAGTTTAGAAGATAATGACGGATTAAAATTTAATTTAAATAATTTGAAAGGTATGGTAATCGTATTAAATTTTTGGTTTACTCAATTTAAAACTTGCGTAGCTGAATTTCCTGAATTGAATAAATTAAGAGAAAAATTCAAATCGAAATCAGTAGAATTTTATGCTGTAACATGGAATGACAAAGAAACTGTCGATAAATTTTTATTAAATCATAAACTTGATTTTAATATTATTGCAAATGGAAAACCAATAATAGATAAATTTAAAATAAGACAATATCCTTTCAATATATTAATAGATAAAAAAGGAAAAATCCATTACATTAATGATGTTTTAGTTTTAAATGCTTTAAAAAAATTAGAAAATAAAATTGATAAAGCTTTATTGGATTAAAATAACAACTTTCATTTTTAATGTTTAGTGATAATGACTTTTGATACATCCAAGAGTTATTTTAACTCTGTAGATAGCAAGCCTAATAATATTAATACAAACGTGATTAATAAAGGCATCAAACTAATAAATAGTCCATTTGATGATTTGTAAGAATAATTACTATATTTGGAATAAATATAATAAGACGACAGTCATACCAACCCTACCCTTTTTGGGTTGCTTTGTATGATTTTGTCATACCTATATACAAGTTGTGAGTAATGCAACTTAAAAAGAAACTTCTATCTTAAATGAAAAAATTAAACTTGAAACTTATACTAATTCAATTGTTAGCAATTTTCTTTTTTATAGAAGGAATTCAGAAAATCTATATCGCATCTGACGCAGAAAGATTTATGTGTTTACTGAAATATGATGTAAACTCAGAATGCTGGAAAAATTTAAATTCAACTTTCACAACTCTTGGAGATTTTTTAGCCAACAGAGCTTATTGGAGTTTTGGAGCATTCGTAATTGGAATATTAATTATTACTCTAATTAACTTGAAAAATAAAACTCCTTTTTTGAATACATTTTTTGTGTTCTTACTTGTATTTTTAATTTTTCCAACGGGTATTTTTTTTCGTGGAATAATAAGTGACTATTTTAACTATTTCGGCGCATTATTCTCTAAAGATTATCAATACTCATTTATTATCAGCGGCATTATTTTTACTCTAATTGGAAGTCTATTAATGTTGAAAAGCAACCGAATTGAAACCGTATAAATATGCACTACTCACAACAGCCGTTTCAAGCAATTGCGAGTTTTGTGGGAAGTTCACTTTTGCGTTCCGCAAATTTTTTTATCTTTAACAGAAAATAATCAGTTCCGCATTTCGCAACTGCGTGAAGCGGCAAACGTTACCAGTAATACTCACTCAAACCGCACAATGAAGGAAATATGAGATATTTATCAATAATACTTTTAGCATTTTCATTAAACGCTTGTTCTCAAAATAACCGAACTGAATTGGGAAAAAGTCACGCCGAAAGCGAACTGAAATTAGCACTTTCAAAAGAATCTCAACATAATGTTATAGACAATAAAAGTGCGATAATTAAAGACAGTTCAACCGCAATAAAAATTGTCGAACCAATCCTATTTAGCATTTATGGAAAAGATAATATTGAAAGTCAAAAACCATACGGAAGTTACTTAATAGAAAATTATTGGGTAATTAATGGAACGTTACCGAAAGATATGCTTGGTGGAACTTTTTTAATCATAATTGACGCAAGAAATTCCAAAGTTTTGAAAATAACACACGGAAAATAATTAAGTACTACTGGTAACAGCCGTTTAGTCTTATTACACCTGTTAAGTATATATTTTATTGATACTCACGAAAAATAAAATTCCTTTAGTACAACATAAGTACAACAAATCAAAAACTTTTTACTGTATTATAAATACCTAATTGATTAAGCTGCGCTTGGCGGTTCATTGCTTGATACTCTGCTAATCGTCCACAATAATAATTATGGGTTGCTTTAGCATACCCATTCTGCAAAAGCAAATCATTTAAACATTCTCCACTAGGCAAAATAATATATCCTAATTGCCTGTTCCAGTAGTCATAATAATTTTCTTGTTCCGTAATGATTGTTACAAACGTTTTAGGCGGTGCAACCGACAAAACGAAGTGTAAGGATTGCAAACCAAATTGAAGCAATAATTCGGCTGGTAAACTGCTTTTCTCTTCGTCCTCTTTCATCTTCCTATTTAGTTTTACTTCTGGTGCATCTAAACCATAAAGACGGATTTCTTTTTGCATTCCAGTGAAACGATTGCAAATGATTATGCTATCTCCATCAAGGACTTCTTCAATTTGCCAATGGGTTTCCACTATGTACGGTGCTTTTGCATTGTATTGCATTGATTTACAGGTTTTTAGATTATTGATATTCAAAGATAATGATTGAAATTTGTCTTATGATTTTAATCTTATTATTAACAACTTAAATCTTAAAAAGATGGCAAGACAAAAAGGCGTTTTGAAGTATGTAGGAACTCTAGGTGATGTTCGACATTTCAAAATTAAAGGACAAGAAGGTTACTTTGCAGGTATGGTCGGTGGACCAACTGGTGACCAAGTAAAAACGGCTCCTGAATTCGAAAGAACTCGGGAAAATATGAATGAGTTTGGCGCTTGCGCTAAAGCTGGTAAATCGGTTCGTACTGGTTTATCTCAATTGATGAAACAAATGTCAGACAGTCAAGTTACTGGGCGTTTAACTTCAATTATGAAAAAAATCAATTTGGAAGACCAAACCGAAGCGAGAGGTTACAGAAAAATTGAAATCACAACGCAGCAAAATTACTTGAAAGGTTTTGAGTTTGACAAAAACACTTCCTTTAATGGTATTTTCAACGCTCCATTTTCATTAGCGCATACACTTGATAGAGAAAGTGGCGATTTTGTAATTCCTGCCTTTAACCCTGCTAATTTGGTTAATGCACCATCTGGAGCAACTCACTTTCGTTTAATTACTGCACTTTCAGTATTAAGTGATTTTGAGTACAATGCAACTACAAACAGTTATGATCCTATGGATGCTGATTTGAATGAGGTTAATGATGTGGTTTATAGTGGTTTCCTTGACTTGTACTCTCCAGTTCCTGCAACTACAATTACTGCTACATTACCTGGTGGAGTTCTACCAACTGCAAATACTTCAGTATTGCAAAGTATCGGAATTGAGTTCTACCAACAAGTTGGTGCAAATTTTTATCTTTTTGCAAGTGGCAACTGCTTAAAAATCGAGGAAGTTTTTTAGTAATCTTTTCAGAAAATCCCTCGACTGCATCGAGGGATTTTTTGTTTTAAAACCAATCTATCATTATTATGGAAACTAAAATAATAAGAGTTGCACAAGGCAAAGAAAGTACATTGAGCCAGTTGTATATTAACGGCATCTTTCAATGTTATC
>CALFIE010000025.1 GCA_937876095.1 uncultured Flavobacteriales bacterium
GCAAGAAGCAGAAAAAAGAGTAAAAGACAAAGAACAAAAACTCAACGATGAACTTAGCAAAACTGGCAAATTAGAAAAAGACCTAGATAAACAAATTGCAGATTACGGCAAAAAACACGAAATTTTAGAACGTAAACAGCATGAATTAGATGTTGCGACAGCTCAAAAAGTTGAAATGCTAGAGAAAATCGCCAACTATTCTGCAGAAGATGCCAGAAACGAATTGGTTGAAGCGATGCGTGCAGAAGCAAAAACAAAAGCACAAGCACACGTACAATCTATTATGGAAGAAGCCAATCTCAATGCAAAGCAAGAAGCCAAAAAAATTGTAATCCAAACCATACAAAGAATTGGTACAGAACAAGCCATAGAAAATTCGGTGTCTGTATTCAATATAGAATCAGATGAAATCAAAGGGCGAATTATTGGTAGAGAAGGTAGAAATATTCGTGCACTGGAATCTGCAACAGGTGTAGAAATTATTGTAGATGATACACCAGAAGCAATTTTGCTCTCTTGTTTCGATCCAGTTCGTAGAGAAATTGCACGTTTGTCGCTTCACAGATTGGTTACAGATGGTAGAATTCATCCTGCAAGAATTGAGGAAGTGGTAGAAAAAACCAGAAAACAAATAGAAGAAGAAATTATAGAAGTAGGTAAACGTACCGTAATCGATTTAGGAGTGCATGGTTTGCATCCAGAATTGGTAAAAATTGTAGGACGTATGAAATTTAGGTCTTCTTATGGTCAAAACCTATTGCAACACTCCAGAGAAGTTGCCAATATTGCTGCAACTATGGCTGCAGAATTGGGACTGAATGTGAAATTGGCAAAAAGAGCAGGTTTGTTACACGATATCGGGAAAGTTCCTGAGCAAGAATCTGAACTTCCGCACGCTTTACTTGGAATGCAATGGGCAGAAAAATTTGGTGAAAATGCAGAAGTGGTGAATGCAATTGGAGCGCATCACGATGAAGTTGAAATGACCTCGCTATTGTCACCAATTATACAAGTTGCCGATGCGATTTCAGGAGCAAGACCAGGAGCTAGAAGACAAGTATTAGAATCCTATATTCAGCGTTTGAAAGATTTAGAATCTGCTGCATTGAGTTTTGATGGAGTTTCTAGCGCTTATGCAATACAAGCAGGTAGAGAATTGCGTGTGATGGTAGAAAGTGGAAAAGTGAACGATGATATCGCCAAACAATTATCTTACGACATTTCAGAGAAAATACAGAACGAACTTACGTATCCTGGTCAAGTAAAAGTAACGGTAATTCGTGAAACAAGAGCAGTACACATTGCAAGGTAATTTTCTTAAAAATTTTTAAGAATTAAAATAATTAAAATCGCCTTTTATCTTAAGATAAAAGGCGATTTTATGATATAACCTAGGAAACGGAGACGTTAAAAAAATTGGAAATTAATCCGTTTTTTTTAAAAAAAATCACTGTTTTTGAGTATCGCCACAAAACTTGAACTCAAGCAACAAACTTTTTTGCGAGCGAAACCTAACGAAGTGGTTGGACGAACGAAGAGAGTCAATTTTGGAAATTTTAGGATTAATTTTTAATTTTTAGCCGAGTTTCCAAGTCTTGAAATAACATTCGCCGGTTCCTTTAAAAAATAAAAAGCGATGAGGCAATTTTTGTTTCTTTTTCATCAAGGAAAAAGATAGTAAAAAAAGAAATTGCGATAATTTTCTGATTTTCATTAATGATTAAAACCTAAAAAGCCGTTCCAAAGTTTTTTAATTCCTACAAAATCAGTAAATTTGTAACTGCCAAAACAGATATTTGGTCAACCCTTTTTTTTGAAAGATTACTACTATTTTCTGGGTGTAAAAACTGATGCTTCAGAAGAAGACATCAAAAAAGCCTACCGAAAACTCTCCCTAAAATATCATCCAGATAAGAATGATAACGATGCGTTTTTTGCAGACCGTTTCCGTGAGATTCAGGAAGCGTATGAAGCTTTGAGTGATACCAAAAAGCGTGAAATTTACGATGACAATTTGCAAACTTCTGACAGTACTAGAAAGTCTAATTTACCTCCAATTATCAAAAATTTTTCAGCAAGTACTATTAGAGCAAAAAAAGGGGAAGAAATCACCATTTATTGGCAAACAGAACATGCAGATTTTGTGAAAATTTTACCTTTTGGTCTTGAAAATTCTCAGGGTGAACGTACTTTTAAAATTAAAGAATTCAAAAATCACAAATTTGAAATATTGTTGCACGCAACCAATACTACCATTCATAAAACTATTGTGCAGGGAATCACCATCACCGAAAGTTTTGGCGAAAATAGTCCGAAAATTTCTAAAAATCCAACTGAAAATAGGAGCGGTTTTAGCAAAAAACCATCATCAGTTTTTAAATATATTGCAGTGGTGATACTAATTCTACTTTTGTTATTATTAATAATTCAGTTATAATTTTTTAAGAAAATTTTTTATTGAAAATGATGGGTGAATCATCATTTTTGCTTTTCAGTATTTGAGAATTTGAAATCACAACCAAAATTTGTAAATTTACAGCACCGTTTTTTTAGGTATAAATCAATAAAAAGTATATGAATACACAAGCATTTGTAAACCGCCATATTTCGTTGAACGAAGCGGACAAAAATGAAATGTTGAACAAATTGGGCGTCTCTTCTATCGACGAACTTATTTCACAAACCATCCCAGATTCTATTAGATTAGAAAACGATTTGAAGATTTCGGAACCCATTTCGGAATACGATATGTTGAGACACAGCAAAAAATTGTCGGCCAAAAATGCAGATTTTATGAATTACATTGGTTTTGGCTATCACAACAGTATCTTACCATCGGTTATCAAAAGAAATATTTTAGAAAATCCATCTTGGTACACTGCTTATACTCCGTATCAAGCTGAAATTGCGCAAGGTAGGTTAGAAGCTTTGTTGAATTTCCAAACGGTAATTTGTGATCTTACAGGTTTCAAATTAGCCAATGCATCTTTATTAGATGAATCCACAGCTGCTGCAGAAGCAATGCATATGTTTTACCAAAGTAGAACCAAAGATCAAAAAAATGCCAATGCTAACAAATTTTTTGTATCGGATTTGGTTTTTCCACAAACCATCGCTGTACTCAAAACCAAAGCAGAAGCATTGGGAATAGATGTGATCGTTGGTAACCACAGAAATCATCAGTTTAATGACTCATATTTTGGCGTTTTATTGCAATATCCTGGGAAAAACGGGGTAGTTTTAGATTATACAGAAAATATTACTTATTACAAAGAGAATAATTTACAGGTGGTAGTTGCTTGTGATCCACTTGCTTTGGTAAAATTGAAATCTCCTGCAGAAATGGGCGCAGATTGTGCAGTAGGAACCACGCAAAGATTCGGAATTCCTATGGGTTATGGTGGTCCACACGCAGCATTTTTTGCTTGTAAAGAGGAGTATAAAAGAGATATTCCTGGTAGAATTATTGGTGTTTCACAAGATATGTACGGGAAACGTGCGCTCAGAATGGCGCTACAAACACGTGAACAACACATTAAACGAGAAAAAGCTACCAGCAATATTTGTACAGCGCAAGTTTTGTTGGCTGTTATGGCTTCTATGTATTGCGTATATCACGGTCCGAAAGGTTTGGCTTTTATAGCAGATCAAATTCATTACAAAACCAATGCTTTAGCTAATGCTTTGAAAATTTTAGGGTATGATGTTGTTGAAGATACTGTTTTTTATACCGTAAAAATTAGATTGCACGAAGAAGAAAAAATGGCATTGATGAGATTGATGCGTGATCGCAAAATTAATCTTAATTATTTTACAGAAGGTATTGTAAGTATTGCCATTAACGAAAGTTCTACCATAGAAAAACTGGATATTTTATTGGAAGCTTTTGCTCAGTTTAAGGATAAGCAAGCTTTCAAAATTAGTTTAAAAGAAGAATCCAATATTCCTACTGAATTATTGAGAAAAGATGCCATCTTAACCGAAGAAGTTTTCAATAAATACCACACCGAAACCGAACTGATGCGCTACATCAAAAAACTGGAACGTAAAGACCTTTCTCTTACCCATTCTATGATTTCGCTAGGATCTTGTACGATGAAACTGAATGCAGCTACACAAATGTTGCCACTTTCTTGGGGAGATTGGGGAAGTGTACATCCTTTTGTACCAACCGAACAAGCAGGTGGTTACCAAGAATTGATAAAAACGCTAGAAAAAGATTTAGCAGAAATTACAGGTTTTGCAGCTACTTCGCTTCAACCAAATTCAGGTGCGCAAGGTGAATATGCAGGTCTTATGGTGATTCGTGCTTACCACAAATCTCGTGGAGATTTGCACAGAGATGTGGTACTGATTCCGCAATCTGCACACGGAACCAATCCTGCTTCTGCAGTTTTGGCAGGGATGAAAGTAGTAGTGGTTAAAAATCTGGAAAACGGTGAAATAGATTTCGAAGATTTGAAACTGAAAGTAGCCGAAAATAAAGATAATTTGTCCGCATTTATGATTACTTATCCTTCTACTTATGGTTTTTTTGATGATAATGTGAAAGAAATCACGGCTCTCATTCACGAAAACGGAGGTCAAGTTTATATGGATGGTGCCAATATGAATGCACAAGTTGGTTTCACCTCTCCTGGAAATATTGGTGCAGACGTTTGTCACCTCAATTTACATAAAACATTTGCCATTCCTCACGGAGGAGGTGGACCTGGAGTTGGACCAATTTGTGTTGCAAAACATTTGGTACCATTTTTACCAAGCAATCCGAATATAAAAATTGGTGGTAAAGAAGCAATAGATGCTATTTCTGCCGCACCTTATGGTTCTGCATTGGTATTGAATATTTCTTACTCGTACATTAAAATGTTGGGAACCGATGGTTTGAAAAAAGCAACAGAATATGCGATTCTCAACGCCAATTATTTGAAAGACGTTTTGAAAGATCATTTCCATATTTTGTATTCTAACAAAAATGGAAGAGTAGCACACGAATGTATTGTAGATTTCCGACCTTTCAAACAATTCGGTATCGAAGTTGGTGATGTTGCCAAAAGATTGATGGATTATGGTTTCCATGCACCAACAGTGAGTTTTCCTGTTGCAGGAACCTTAATGATTGAGCCAACCGAAAGCGAAAGCAAAGACGAAATCGATCGTTTTGCTGCAGCACTCATCAATATCAAAAAAGAAATTGAGGAAATTGCAGAAGGAAAAGCCGATGCTAAAAATAATGTACTAAAAAATGCACCACATACAGAACAAGTGGTGATTTCAGATTCTTGGGACAAACCTTATAGCCGAGAAAAAGCGGCCTATCCTTTGGATTGGGTGAGAGATCACAAATTTTTCGCCTCTGTTTCCAGAGTAGATGATGCTTATGGCGACAGAAATTTGGTTTGCACCTGCGAACCAACAGAATCTTATATGTAATATAGATAGGAATGCGCCTTTTTGCGCGTTCAAAATATAAAAAATCCCGAAATTTTTCGGGATTTTTTATTTCAAAAATTTCCTCGTATTTTTGAAAATGCTTCTCAACCAAATTTTCAGCAATCAACGCACCGGAAATCACGAAAATTCTGTGGTTTCACGAACCGATTTTCAAAGGGATTTTGACCGCATAATTTTTTCGGCTTCGTTCAGGCGTTTGCAAAACAAGACACAAGTTTTTCCGCTTCCTGGTAGTGTTTTTGTGCACAATCGTTTGACGCATTCTCTTGAAGTTTCATCTGTTGGTCGTAGTTTGGGAAGTTTGGCAGGAGAATTTATTTTCAAAAAATTTGAAAATGAGTTAGACGAAAACGCCAAAAATTTCTATCAGCATCAATTGCACAATGTGATTGCTTCAGCTTGTTTGTGCCACGATGTTGGAAATCCCGCATTTGGACATTCTGGTGAAGACGCTATTGCCAGTTATTTTGAAAAAAATCAAGATTTAAAGCAACTTTTCAACGAAAAAGAATGGGCAGATTTGGTGAATTTCGAAGGAAATGCCAATGCAATTCGTGTACTTACGCACCAGCAAATCGGGAAAGACGAAGGCGGAATTCAGTTAACGCATTCTACTTTGGCAAGCATCGCCAAATATCCTTGTGAAGCCATTGCCAAGAAAAAAGGTCAGATTAATCGTAAAAAATTTGGATTTTTCCAAAGCGAAAAAACGACTTTTCTGCAAATTGCAAATTCTACCAAAATGTTGCTTGAAAACTCAGAACCAACGATTTACAAAAGGCATCCTTTCGTTTGGTTGGTAGAATCAGCAGACGATATTTGCTACAACATCATCGATATGGAAGATGCGCACCGATTGGGAATTATTTCGACGGCAGATTGCGAAAATTTGTTCTATAACTTGATAAAATCTGTAGATACAGATATCAAAAGAGTAGAGGATAAACTGCAAATTATTACCAATCCGAACGAAAAAATATCGTATTTGCGTGCAAAAGTAATCAATGCACTGATTAATAAATCTACAGAATTATTTCAATTAAATTTTGAAGATATTTTAGATGGAAATCTGAATGTTCCACTCCTCGAAATTTTTAAAAACGTAAACAAAGATTTGCAGGAAATCGAGCGATTTTCCATTGAAAAAATATATGGACATAGAAGCGTCGTAGAAATAGAAAATGCAGGCTACAACGTCATGTACGAATTGCTGAACCATTTTATTCCACCCATTATTAAAGATAAATCTGAAAGAAAATCTTACGACAAAAAAGCACTTCAACTCATTCCAAATCAGTTTATTTATGATAATGGAACGGTGTACGAAAAAGTTTTGGGTGTTTTAGATTTCGTATCAGGAATGACCGACAATTTTGCGACCGATCTCTACCGAAAAATCAAGGGAATTGATATTGGGATGACGATGTAATAAGACACGAGAAGAAAGTAAAAAGTAAAATTAATTTCATCAAATTTCTAAAAAGCATTTGATTAAAATTGTTAAAAATTTTCCGTAACTTTCACTAAATTTTAAAACTAACAACTAAAAATTAAAATTATGCCGTACTTAGGAATTATACTTTTTTTAGGATTCATCGTATTGATGGCGTCCTTTTTTACCGTGAAACAAGCAACCGCAGCAATTGTCGAGAGATTGGGGAAATTTCAATCGGTTCGTCATGCTGGTTTGCATTTGAAAATCCCTTTTATTGACCAAATCTCGAAGCGAATGACGCTTCGTATTCAGCAATTAGATGTAATGATAGACACCAAAACTTTGGACAATGTGTTCCTGAAAATGAAGGTTTCAGTGCAGTATCAAGTGATCAAAGAACAAGTTGCAGACGCATTTTATAGATTAGAAAATCCTGAAAATCAAATTACTTCTTATGTTTTCGATGTAGTAAGAGCAGAAGTTCCGAAACTGAAATTAGATGATGTTTTCGTAAGAAAAGATGATATTGCAATAGCAGTAAAAGGAGAGTTGCAAGAAGCGATGCAAAGTTATGGCTACGATATTATAAAAGCCTTGGTTACGGATATTGATCCTGATGAACAAGTGAAACACGCGATGAACAGAATCAACGCTGCAGAACGAGAAAGAACAGCTGCAGAATATGAATCTGAAGCGCAAAAAATTAGAATTGTTGCTGTTGCGAAAGCAGAAGCTGAATCTAAAAAACTACAAGGACAAGGTATCGCAGATCAACGTAGAGAAATCGCAAAAGGTTTGGAAGAATCAGTAAAAATGTTGAATGCAGCAAACATTAATGCACAAGAAGCATCTGCATTAATTGTGGTGACGCAACATTACGATACGCTACATTCCATAGGTGCGAATAATAGAAGTAATTTGGTTCTTTTGCCAAATTCGCCAAGTTCTGCAAGTTCTATGTTGAATGATTTAATCACAGCGATGACATCTGCCAACAAATTAGAAGAAGCAGACCGAGGGAAATTACCACCACCGCCAAACGAGCATTTACACGAAATGTAAAAGGAAAAATCCCGAAAAATATTTTTCGGGATTTTTTTTATGGATTCAATTTTTGTTTCCCAATCAAAATTTCAAAAAACAGTTTGAAATCCGTAACCAATTACATGAAGCATCCAAAATAATTGATTTTTAGGTGTATAAAAAGCATAGAAAAGTAAGACAAAAGTATATAAGTTCCTTTAAAAATGCAATTTTCTGAACGTAGAATTACTGTGTTCTGTCAAATAGAATTTGTAAAATTTTTTATATGTTTTAATTCTTTCAGATATTTTGTGCGCTTTTATTCAGTTTGCTATGTTTATAGCCATAATTGAAATAAACTACCAAACCAATAACGAGCCAAATTGCAAAATACAACCAGTTCCAAACGCTGAGTTGAGCCATCATATACAAACAGCAAATTAAACCAAGCAACGGAATTAGAGATAAATTTTGTTTCCAAGACCAAAAAAGCAATCCTACCATTACCAGTAAAAAAATCCACATCGGAATTTTATGTTTAAATAACTGGAAACCAGTTTCGTATTTCAGAGAATTATTGATTGGTAATTCTTTTACAATTTTTTCATAAGCACTTTGATCTTCAGAAAAGCCACTCAAAACTTCTTCTAAATCGGTGGAAGTTATATTTTTTTGAGTTGATGACAAATAATCATACACTTTTTTGCTTTCGTCTTTGTTTAGAGAGGTTACAATGTTTTCAGACGTATTTATTTGCGGAGCATTTGTCAAAAAATCCATTGTAGATTTTTTATTAAAAGTAAAAGACAAAACAATTCCCAACAACATTAGTAACGGAAAAATATATTTTGAATTCACATAAGGCGTTTTGAATTTCCTTTCAGGAAGGTCTTTTTTGTTTTGTAAAATTAGTACACCTGCACAAACCAGTACAAATGCGAAGAGAGTACCAATACTGCACAAATCGGTAACCATTGTCAAATTAAGAAAAAGTGCAGGAATTGCCACCACAAAACCGGTAACAATGGTTGCATAAGATGGTGTTTTATATTTTGGGTGAACTCTTGAGAATTTTTTTGGCAAAAGTCCGTCTCTACTCATACTCATCCAAATTCTGGGTTGTCCCATTTGGAAAACCAAAAGTACACTTGCCATTGCAACCACTGCACTTACCGCAATAATCCCAGAAAGCCATTTCAAATTCAATTTATTGAATACAAAAGCTAAAGGATCTCCTACATTTAGGTCAGAATAATGCACCATTCCGGTGAGAACAAGCGCAATAATTACGTATAAAATGGTACAGATGATAATTGCCCACATCATTCCTTTTGGTAAATCACGCTGTGGATTTTTACATTCTTCTGCGGTGGTTGAAATTGCATCGAATCCTATGTACGCAAAGAAAACGGCAGAAACTCCTTTCAAAATTCCAGAAACACCATTTGGTGCAAAAGGATTCCAATTGTCGGTATCTACATAAAAAACACCTACAGCAATCACGAGCAAAATCACGCATAATTTTACCGCAACCATCATATTGCTTGCATTTCTTGATTCTTTCATTCCTCTGTAAACCAAAGCAGTAATCAAAATAATTATTAATAAAGCAGGTAGATCTGCTACAAAATGGAAATTCCCCAAACTTGGAGCAGTAGTCCACGCTGTGAACGCATTTTGCAAAGAATCAGACAAATCTTCAAAAGATTTTCCTGCATTCATAAGATTGGTTGCATCTTGATGACCATTAAATGCAGTTAGATAATCCATTTGCATCCATTGCGGAAGTTTCAGACCCATACTTTCCAGCAATCCTGTGAAATAATCGCTCCAAGAAATAGCAACGGTAATATTTCCGATGGCATATTCCATAATCAGAGCCCAACCAATAATCCATGCAATGAGTTCACCAAAAGCAACATAAGAATACGTGTATGCACTACCAGAAACCGGAACAATAGAAGCAAATTCTGCGTATGCAAACGCTGCAAAACCACAAGCAATTGCCGTAAAAATAAACAAAAAAATAACAGCGGGACCACCATCTGCACTTGCTTTTCCTATGGTACTGAAAATTCCAGCACCTATAATTGCCGCAATTCCAAATGCAGTTAAATCTCTTGCGGTAAGGTGTTTTCCTAAACCAACGTGTCCATCTGCTTCATTTTTAGCAACTTGATTCAGGATATCCTGTACCTTTTTTTTTCTAAAAAGAGTGTTGGTAAATCCTCCTTTATTCTCCATTTTTCTTATAAAATTTATTTAAAAACAAATGTAACTAAAAATCCTAAAAATGCGTGATTTATTTTTTAAAAAATATACTAGAATATGGCATTTTAAGCAATATCTTTGCAAAAAATACGTTTTATTTTTTAAGTATAATCCATTGAAATCGTATAGATGAATTCAAAAAAAATCATCATTGCTTCTGCCGTTTTTTTCTACGTAATTTCAGAAGCACAGCAATCTGCCTATTTTAGCAATCAGGAACAATATAAATACCAACTTGCAGAAAATCTTTATCAGACCAAGATTTACAATGCATCTCAATACGAATATGCACAACAATTTTTCTATAATGAACTATTGTCGAAGTCGCAAAAAGAAGCATCGCAGTTTTTTGATAATGTGATAGGTGTTATTCTCCAAAAAAACCACGCTGAACAAGGTTTGCAAGCCTTTATGAAAGAATATCCGAATTCAGCTTATTTTGCACAAGCAAATCTTCCTTTGGCTGATTATTATTTGGCGCAAAAAGATTTCAAAAAAGCATTGGAAACCTTTAAAAAGGTAAATCAGTACCAACTCTCGCGTGAAGAAAACACGCAATATATTTTGAAAATTGGCTATGCCAAATTTATGACCGGTGATTCTAAAGGTGCGATAGATGCATTAGATGAAGCCTACAAAAATGTAGATGAATCCGAAAAAGGGGACGTTGCGTATATGCTTGGACATTTGTATTACGCCAAAAAACAAAATCTTAAAGCCTTCAAATATTTTGATTCCATCAAAGATTCTGATAAATATAAACAATTAGTTCGTCCGTATTACGTGCAATTATTTTTCAATGAAAAAAATTACGATAAAGCCATTTCTGAAGGAAATGAATTGCTAAATTACCAAATTTCAGATAGTTACAAATCCGAAGTTCATAAAATTATAGGTGAAAGTTATTTTATGAAAAATGATTTCAGTTCGGCATATCCACATTTGAAAAACTATCTCCAAAATCAAGAAAATCCTACTGAAAACGATTTGTACGAAATGGGTTTTGTTTGTGCTCAATTGCAGAAATATGACGAAGCTGTTTCATTTTATAATCAATTGATAAACAGCAATTCTGCGCTTTCACAAAATGCTTATTATCAGTTAGGAAACGCTTATTTGCAAACAAAAAAAAAGCAGGAAGCACTTTCTGCGTTTCGGTCTGCTAATCAAATGAATTATGATGAAAGAGTACAACAATTGGCTCACGAACAGTACGCAAAACTCAGTTACGACATCGGAAATCCGTTTGAAAGTGCACCAACAGTTATTCAAAGTTATATTTCAAAATATCCAAGAAGCGAAAAAACACCTGAAATGAAATCACTTTTGGTGAAATCGTACTTATATTCAGGTAATTATAAAGAAACTTTGCAAGCGATTGATAAATTGCAGAATTCTTCACAAGAAACGGATAAAATAGACCAAGAAGTTTCTTATTTATTGGGTTCAGAAGAATTTAACAAAGGAAATTACGACGATGCCGAAAAATATTTTAACAGAAGTTTAAAATTTAATTTAAACCCAGAATTTAACAATCGTGCAACGTATTGGTTAGCGCAAACTTATTATCAAAAAGAAAATTTTCCTTCTGCTATTGCTCGTTACCAGAAATTAGAAAACCAAGATTTCCCTGAAAAACAGCAATTAAATTACGACATCGGTTATGCTTATTTCAAGTCTAAAAAATTTGATGAAGCACAAGAATATTTCAAAGAATATTTAAAAAATCCAAAACCTGAATTTAAAAATGATGCCGAATTGCGTCTTGCAGACACGTATTATGCGAATAATCAATTAAATGAAGCTATTGCAATTTATGATAAATCTGAAAATGCAGACGATTATACTTTGTACCAAAAATCTTTGGCTTTAGGTTTCAAAGGTGATACACAAGCAAAAATTACCAATCTTAAAAATTTGATTTCAAAATATCCGAATTCTGATTTTGTAGATGATTCACAATATGAAATCGGAACCGCACTTTCGGCGCAAGATGATTTCAATAATGCCAATGATTTTTTTGAAAAAGTGATTAATAATAGCACCGACAAAAATTTGGTTGCGAATGCACAAATTTACAGAGCGCAAAATTACATCGACCTCAATCAAAACGATAAAGCGCTTTCTGAACTGAAATCTCTTGGAAATCAGTACAAAAACACTTCTTTTGCATCTAAAATTGTGCAAGCAAGTCGACCTGCATTTCTCAAAAATAATGATATTGCAGGTTACGAAAATTTTGCAAAAAGCATGGGTGTGAACATTGATTCCTCGGAAATCGACGAAATTAATTTGACGACTGCCAAAAATTATTTTGCTAGTAAAGATTACGCAAAAGCAATTCCGTTATACGAAAAATATTTATCCAAAAATCCAACAGGAGAAGGTTTGTATCAGGCGCAATATGAGTTAGGCGAAAGTTATTATCAAATACAAAATTCTACAAAAGCATTGCTTGTTTTGCAAGAAGTTGCTAAAGTTCAGAATGATTATCAAGAAGATGCACAAACCAGACTTGCTCAAATGTATTTGGCGCAAAATAATTTTCCTGAAGCGAAAAAATACTTAGAAAATCTCGCCAATTCTGAAAATGCAAACATCAAAAACTACGCAAATGTAGAATTGATGAAGATCTATGCTGCTGAAAAGAATTTTTCTCAAGCCGAAAAAATGGCAGATTTAGTTCTCAAAAATACTAAAAATTCGGCATCGGTTGTAGAATCTGCAAAAGTGATAAAAGCCCGAAGTTTGATGAACAGCGGAAAAGACAGAGATGCTCAAAATGCCTATTCTTCATTAGAAAAATCGTCGAATACAGCTGTTTCTGCAGAAGCATTGTACGCAAAAGCCTATTATCAAAACAAAGGAAAATCTTATAAATCTTCCAACGAAACTATTTTTAAATTGGCAAACAATTACGCTTCCGAAGAATTTTGGGGCGCAAAAGCATTGCTCGTAATGGCAAAAAATTACATTGGTCTGAAAGACAATTATCAAGCAAGTTACACTTGCGACCAAATTATCGCCAATTACCAAGATTTCCCTGAAATTGAAGCTGAAGCGAAGGAAATTAAGAAAGGGATTAAGTAATTTGAAAATTTGAGAATTTGGAAATGAGATAATATAGATATGCCAACTTAGTTTTGGCTATTACAAATAAATTAAAAACTACATTGTGACCATTGTGTAATAACTTTGTGAACCTTGTGTTTAAATAAAAAATATGACAAAAAAAATTCAAAAAATATTTTTAGCAGGATTGTTGATTTCATCAACTGCTGTTTTCTCACAAATCAAAGAAGAAAAACTGATTTTGGATAAGAAACGCGAACCCGAAATCAAAAAAATCGAAAAGAAAAAAACTTCGGTTTCGCAGGAGAAAAATTATCCACCAAAAGAAAAGAAAACGCAGGATTCTTTGAACTTGAAATACGATATTACTGATGTTCCTACAGTTTCAGATTTCAAAACTTCTACCATTCAAGGTTCGGATATTTCGCCGAAACTGAACGCCAATTACCAAAATAATTATGTGCGTTTCGGATTGGGAAATTACGGCAAAATTTTAGCAGATGCTAATATTTCGACCACTTTGCAAAACAAAACCGAAGTTGGTGCAGATGTACATTTTCTTTCTACCACAGGTTTGAAGAAAGATTATGATTGGAAATCAGCATCAAACAACGCAACAATTGGTGCATTTCTAAATTCTTATGGCGAAAAAGGTAAATTCAATTTGAATGCAGAATATGGCTTAAACGATTATAATTATTACGGAATTTATGCCTTAAAACCTGCATCTGATATCGATTTGCAACAAAAACTAAATCAGTTTAAAATCAATGGTAATTACGATTTTTATTCCAATGAAATTTTGGATTTTGTAAGTGTCAAATCGAATTTTTTAAGTGACCATTTCAGTACGAAAGAGAGTAGTGTAGAAGCAAAATTGGGCTTGGCAAAAAACAATGTAGAAATTTCTGCGTTGGATGGAGTTTCGCTAAATGCCAATTTGGAGACAGATGTGAAATCGTTAAAAACCGATTTTGCTTTATTAGATAAAAATTCTTCAAATTTTTTCAATGTAAATTTATTTCCGAAATTGACTTTTCACAAAGGAAATTCATACTTAATTTTAGGTGTAGAAATGGCTTATTTGAATGGGAAGAATGAAAATTTGGTTTTAAATGAAGAAAAAACGAACAAAACCTATTGGTTTCCACAAGCAGAACTGTTGTTTTCGGCAACAGATGAATTTAAGTTTTATGCAGGAATTAATGGAGGTTTGCAACTGAATTCTTATGCGAAAATGCTGCAACAAAATCCGTATTTGGTTTCTGACCAATTCGTGCAACCAACCAATACCAAATATCACTTTTATTTTGGTTTAAAAGGTGATATCAGAGAGAATATGAAATACGATATTTCTGCAGGTTTTGCGAAAAAAGAAAATATTTTGTTCTTTGAAGCTAATGATTTATTTGATTATAACAACACGCTTAATCGTTCTGCTTACAACTTTGCGAACACGTTTTCAGCGGTTTATGATAACGGAACAGTAAGTTCTATAAATGGAAGTTTGCAGTTTTTCCCAATCCAGAATTTGGTTTTAGATGCCGAAATTAATTTTGCAAAATACAGTCTCGATAATTATGCGACAATTTACAACAAACCTTTGGTTAATGCGACTTTAGGCGCAAAATACACGATGCTGAATCAGAAATTATTGCTTGGTTTCAAGGGAATTTTGGCTACTGATAAAACCACAAATTCATTCAATATCAATAACAGTGGTATCAATCCATTGGTTTTTGTTTCACAAGAAAATACCAACGATAAAGTTGGTGGTTTTGCAGATTTAAATCTTTCTGCTGAGTACAAAATTCACAAAAATTTCAGTATTTTTGCGCTCGGAAATAATTTGCTGAACACCAAATACGAATCTTACAAAGGCTACAAAGTTTTGGGCACGCAAATTTTAGGAGGAGTTAAAATTTCATTTTAATGGAAAATTGAGAATTGAAAGTTGAAAGTTGTGGTTCAACAAAATCCATAAATTGAAAATAATTTTCCATTTTCAACTTAAAATAGGCTTCATAGTTCAATGGATAGAACATCGGATTTCGGCTCCGATAATGAGGGTTCGAATCCTTCTGAGGCCACAAAAAATCGTCTGAAAATTTTTCAGGCGATTTTTTTTCAAAAAAAACCATTCCAAAAACCAATTTTAAATAATGACATTTTTCACATAGGTAGTTAGCCTAAATTTTCCTAACTTTAAACTATTAAAATCAATAAAATTTTTAAAATCATGGAAAACCACACTCTAACACACGAATTCCCAGAATATGTAGAAAAAATCAATACATTAAGGATGAATGACGAAAAATTCAAACACCTATTTTTGAATTATGAAGAAGTGAATGCATTGATTCAACACTATGAAGAAGGGGAACAAAACCACACAACAGACGAACATTTAACTGATTTGAGAAAAAAAAGAATGCATCTGAAAGATGATATTTATTCTTATTTGCACAACAATTAATTTTTTTTTAAATTTTTTCTGAAATTAAATCCAAAAGCGACTTAAAAAGTCGCTTTTTTTGTTTTATAATTTTGTTTTGAAGGGTTCCCCTCTTTAAGAAGGGTGACAAATTTTTTTTAAAATTTTTGTTGGGGTTGTTCAAAATATTCAAGGATTGTAAAATACGTTTATTAATGAATAGAACATACTAATTACCTGTTCCTACTTTTATTTTTCCCCTTTTTTCTTTACAAGACCATAGTCAACTGAATTCTTTTCCTTTGTTCATCAATTTCTAAGACTTTTACCTGAACTTGTTGGTGCAGTTTTACGACTTCGTTTACATCTGAAACAAAACCTTCTTTCAGTTGAGAAATGTGTACCAAACCACTTTCTTTGATGCCCAAATCTACAAAACAACCAAAAGCTGTGATATTGTTGACAATTCCGGGCAAAATCATCCCAACTTTTACATTGGCAATGGATTTCACATTGGGATCGAATTCAAAGATTTTTGCCGATTTTCTTGGGTCTAATCCAGGTTTTAGGAGTTCTTTCAGAATATCTTTGATGCCGAGAATTCCTACTTCGTCGTTGATGTATTTTTCGGGATTTATTTGGTTGATTTTTTCTTTGTTGGCGATGAGTTCAGTTGTTTTTAAACCCAAATCTTTTGCCATTTTTTCTACCAAAACGTAACTTTCTGGGTGCACTGCTGAATCATCCAAAGGATTTTTGGCATTTTTAATTCGGATAAATGCACCTGCTTGTTGATAGGCTTTTTCGCCCAATCTTGGCACTTTTTTCAACTCTTTTCTTGAGGTAAAAGCACCATTTTCAGCACGATAATTCACAATATTTTCCGCCATTTTTTCTCCAATTCCAGAAACATAACTCAAGAGTGATTTACTTGCTGTATTCAGATTAATTCCTACTGAATTCACACATCTTACAACGGTATTATCCAATTCTTCTTTTAGTTTGGTTTGGTCTACATCGTGCTGATATTGTCCAACTCCGATAGATTTTGCATCTATTTTCACCAATTCTGCAAGCGGATCAGCCAATCTTCTCCCGATGGAAACTGCGCCACGAACAGTAACATCGTAATTCCCGAATTCTTCTCTCGCAATTTTGCTCGCTGAATAAACGGAAGCGCCTGCTTCAGAAACCACAAAAACCTGCAAGTCTCTCTCGAAACCAATTTTTTTAATGAAAAATTCGGTTTCTCGACTT
Organism: uncultured Flavobacteriales bacterium; assembly: GCA_937876095.1. Classification (GTDB taxonomy): domain Bacteria; phylum Bacteroidota; class Bacteroidia; order Flavobacteriales; family Weeksellaceae; genus CALFIE01. The sequence goes on from CALFIE010000025.1 coordinate 16,947, forward strand.
GCTGTTCCGTTTCCTATGGAAATTGCTTCGATATTGTAGGCATTTACCAAAGATTTTATCTTTTTCATCGCCATTCCCGTTTCGTTTTGTGGAGGATGAGGAAAAATGGTTTCGTTGTGCAGTAAATCGCCTTTCTCATCGATGCATACTACTTTGCAACCCGTTCTGTAACCCGGATCAATCGCTAAAATTCGTTTTTCACCAAGAGGTGGTGCAAGCAATAATTGTTTCAGGTTTTCTGCGAAAATTTCGATGGCTTTTTGGTCGGCTTTTTCTTTGAATTCTTGCAAAATTTCGTTGGAAATGGCAGGTTCCAACAATCTTTTGTACGAATCTTTTATTGCCAACACAATTTGGTCTGCACTTTCATTATTACTTTTGATGATGGCGTTTTCTATAAAATCCAGCGCTTCTTCTTTGTCGATTTCTACATTGGTTTTTACAAAACCTTCGGTTTCTGCGCGTAACATTGCCAACAAACGGTGCGACGGAATTTTATTCAGCGGTTCTTGCCAATCAAAATATTGTTTGAATTTTTGGGCGTCTTCCTGTTCAGATTTTCCTTTTACGATTTTAGAAGAAATGATGGCTTTTCTTTGAAACAAACGGCGAAGATTTTTTCGAACATAAATGTTTTCATTAATCCATTCTGCGATAATTTCTCTTGCACCTTGTAATGCTTCTTCTTCGGTCGTGATTTTATCATTCAAATATTTTGATGCCAAAAACTCGATATCATCGTTTCTTTGGGACATAATGATTTTTGCCAAAGGTTCTAAACCGTTTTCTCTTGCGGTGTCTGCTTTGGTTTTTTTCTTTTTTTTGAAAGGCAGATACAAATCTTCAATTTCCTGTAAATCAAAACTTTGGGTTATTTTTTGTTGAAGTTCGGGAGTGAGTGCATTTTGCTCTTCAATGGATTTCAACACCGAATCTTTTCGTTTGATGATTTCATCAAAATTTTTGTTGAGTTTATAGATTTGCTCAATTTGCACTTCGTCCAAATTGCCCGTTTTATCTTTTCTATAGCGCGCTATGAAAGGAATGGTGCAATCTTCAGCCAATAAAATTAGGGTAGAAGTAATGCTTTTATTTGAGATTTGTGTTCGTTCTTGTATGTAATTTTCGACCGTCATTTTTTTGGTAAATTGGGTTGTAAAAATACGAGGATTTTTTTATTGTAATATAAATCCTACTTATGATACTATCAAATGATACTATCATTATTAATGAAATCTAAAAAATAATTATCAATTTATCTAAAAATAGTGATTTCTCTTATTAATGAACAAATAAAAACCACCATTTATTTAATTAAAAAATAAAAATTCATACTTGAATTATTTTGATCTTTGTGCTTACTAAAAATTAATAATTATTAAATCATTGATTTTTAAATAATTAAACTTTACAAAATCTTAACACCTCACTTTTCCTGCTTCCAACTTTTTTCCGTACTTTTGCACCCGTAAAATTTATCTATGCAAAATATTAGAAACATCGCAATTATTGCGCACGTTGACCACGGAAAAACCACTTTGGTTGATAAAATTATTCACGCTACACACGTTTTCAGAGACAACCAAGAATCTGGAGATTTGATTATGGATAACAACGATTTGGAAAGAGAACGTGGTATTACCATTCTTTCTAAAAATATTTCGGTAATGTATAAAGATACCAAAATCAACGTGATAGATACTCCTGGTCACGCCGATTTCGGTGGTGAAGTAGAACGTGTACTAAAAATGGCAGATGGTGTTTTGCTTTTGGTAGATGCTTTTGAAGGACCGATGCCACAAACAAGATTTGTTCTACACAAAGCATTGGAATTGGGCTTGAAACCAATTGTGGTCATCAACAAAGTAGATAAAGAAAACTGCCGTCCTGATGAAGTTCACGACCAAGTTTTTGATTTATTTTTCAATTTGGATGCAACCGAAGAACAATTGGATTTCCCTACTTTTTATGGAAGTTCAAAACAAGGTTGGTTCAATACTTCATTAGAACAAACCGATAATATTTTTCCTTTATTAGATGGTATTTTGCAATACGTTCCTGCTCCGAAAATTGAGGAAGGTAATTTGCAAATGCAAATCACGACATTGGATTATTCTTCATTTTTAGGAAGAATAGCCATCGGAAAAATTGTGAGAGGTACACTAAAAGAATCTCAATGGATTGGTTTGGCGCAAGAAAACGGCAATATTTTGAAAGGAAAAGTAAAAGAATTGTACGTTTTTGAAGGTCTTGGCAAGAAAAAAGTAAGCGAAGTACAAGCAGGAGATATTTGCGCCGTGGTTGGTTTTGATACCTTCCAAATTGGTGATTCTTTCGTAGATTTAGAAAATCCTGAACCTTTGACCAGAACTTCTATCGACGAACCTACGTTGAATATGACGTTCTCTATCAACAATTCGCCATTTTTTGGTAAAGATGGTAAATATGTGACTTCTAACCACTTGAAAGAGCGTTTGGAAAAAGAATTAGAGAAAAATTTGGCATTGAGAGTAGAGCAAACTGGCGATGCCAATACATTTTTAGTATTTGGTAGAGGTATTCTCCACTTATCAGTTCTTATTGAAACGATGAGAAGAGAAGGCTACGAAATGACGATTGGTCAACCACAAGTTATTTTGCACGAAGTAGATGGCGAAAAACACGAACCTTACGAAAGTATGGTAGTAGATGTTCCTGAAGAATTCGCTTCTCGTGTAATCGATTTGGCTACGCAAAGAAAAGGGGATCTTCACATTATGGAAACCAAAGGCGAAATGCAACATTTGGAATTTGAAATTCCATCAAGAGGTTTAATAGGTTTGCGTTCGCAATTGTTAACTGCAACTGCAGGTGAAGCAATTATGGCTCATAGATTTGTAGATTACAAACCTTTTAAAGGGGCTATTCCTGGTAGAAGTAATGGTGTGTTGATCAGCAAAACGCAAGGTCCTTGTACGGAATATTCCATCGCAAAATTACAAGATAGAGGTAAGTTTTTTGTAGATCCGGGCGAAGAAATTTATGCAGGAATGATCATCGGTGAACAAAACAAACCTGGAGATTTAGTCGTAAATATTGTAGAAGCAAAACAGTTGAACAATATGCGTGCTTCTGGTAAAGATAAAGACGGAAATATCGCTCCTAAAACACTTTTCTCTTTAGAAGAATGTATGGAATACATCCAATCAGACGAAGCAATAGAAGTTACTCCAAATTTCATCAGAATGCGTAAAAAAATCCTATCTGAAGAAGATAGAAAACGTGCTGAAAGAGGTGTGAAAGCATAATAAATAAAGTAAGAATTTGCCTTGGCGAATTCTATAAAAATAGAAAAGACGCAAATTTTTGCGTCTTTTTTTTGGTGTAAAATTTCTTTTTAGAAAAAAATTCTAAAACTTTACCGTTAAAATTTTGGTTTCACCATTTCGTAGAATAGTTACTGGTAATTCGTCACCAGAATTTACTTTTGCAAGACAATCCATATAAGAATAGACTTCTTTTACCTCGCATTTCCCAATTTTGGTGAGGATATCTCCGGAAACGATTCCTGCTTTTGCAGCAGGTTTGTTGTCTGAAACACCATCTATATGCAATCCGTCTTTAGAATCGGCATAACTTGGCATAATTCCAAGGGTAACTTTGTATTTTGGCACCGATTTGCTTTGTGAAATTTTGGTTTTGGTAAACGGTATTTCAGGTGTTTCTTCTAAAGCATTTGCTAATGAAAATGCATAGTTTGCAATGCTTCTTTCACCTTCGAAATTGATTTTATCTGTATCGTCTGTTGGTTTATGGTAATCACTATGAGTACCAGTGAAGAAAAACAAAACCGGAATGTCTTTCAAATAAAAACTGGTGTGATCACTTGGTCCAACTCCAGAACTGTCAATTGCCAATCTGAAACCAGCAGGTTTGTATTTCTCAATCATTTTCCCGAAAATTGGCGAGGTACCAACTCCACCTACAGAAAGGTCTTTGTCTTTGTTTAATCTTCCGACCATATCCAAATTCATCATTGCGACGATGTTTGGATATTTTTCTTTGGCGTGTTCTGCAAATTTTTTAGAACCAATTAGACCATCTTCTTCACCAGAAAACAGGGCGAAAACATAATTGGCATTCTCTTTTGCTTTATTTTTGCTGAACATTCTTGCCAATTCCAGTACCACCGAAACTCCAGAAGCATTGTCATCTGCACCATTATGAATCATTCCTTCGGAATTCATTTGGGTAGAATTATGATGTTCATTCAGACCAAGATGATCGTAATGCGCACCAATTACGATGGTTTTTTTGGCGTGATTATCTAAGTAGCCAATCACATTGGTACCGTGATTGTTGACTGATGAACTTTCTTCGTGTGGATTGAGTTTGATGGAATACTCAAAATTTTGAAAATAGGTACCTTTTTCAAAAGGTTGCAATCCCAATTCTTTAAAGTTTTTTTCGAGGTACGTTGCGGCTTTTTTCTCGCCTTCACTTCCAGTTAATCTACCTTTCAGTTCATCTGAGGCAAGATAAGTCACGTGTTTTTTCAGATTTTCAGCGTTGGCTTCTTCTACAGGATCGGTTTCAACCCAATCTGCGATAAAAACATTGGTTTCGTGTGGTTTTTCACCTTGTCTGTTACTTGCGAATACCAATTTTTTACCATCGTGCGAAAACATTGCAAAAGCATTGAAACCACTTTCGTAGGTAATTTGTTTCAAGTTTTTACCATCGGTATCAATCATAAATAATTGGAAATCATAACCACGATTGGAGTGGTGATTGCTTGCGAAAATTATTTTTTTATCAGATGGATGAAAATAGGGCGCCCAATTTGCTTTTCCTAAATTGGTGACTTGTCGCAAATCGCTACCATCTATATTGATGGTGTAAATTTCCATATTGGTTGGTGCAACCAGATTTTCGCTGAGTAGTTGTTTGTAATCGGAGATTTCTTGGTCGGTTTTTGGTCTAGATGCTCTGAAAACCAGTTTTTTGGAGTCGTGCGAAAAAAATGCACCACCATCATATCCTAATCCGAAAGTAAGTTGTTTCAGATTTTTACCATCAATATCCATTCTCCACAATTCCAAGTCGCCACTTCTGGTAGAAGTAAATACGATGTATTTTCCGTTGGGTGAAACTACGGCTTCTGCATCATAACCTTTTTCGATGGTTAATTTTTTAACAATTTTTCCTTTTAAATCAGCTTGGTAAATATCAAATTCTGCATAGATTGGCCACAAATATTTACCATCTGTTCTTGGTTTTGGTTTTGGCGGACAATCTGGTGAACTCTCGTGTGTAGAAGCATAGAGTACGTGTTTTCCGTCTGGTAAAAAGAAAGAACAAGTGGTTCTTCCTTTCCCAGTAGAAACCAATTGCAAATCTTTGGTAGAGCCTGTTTTCTTTGCTAAATCTAATAAATAAATTTGGTCGCATTGTGCACCAATTTCAGGATTGGTGACTTGCATTGTTAACATTTTTCCATCGGGAGAAAAGTAAGCTTCTGCATTGTCTCCGCCAAAAGTTAGTTTCTGAATATTTTGTAATTTTTTTTCTTGTGAAAAAAATAGGGTAGTACATCCAATTGCTGAAATTTGTAGTAGTTTTTTAGAAAAATAACTCATAAAATAGGTTGATTATATAGATAATAAGTTGTTTATTATTAATTAAAAAAAATTAAAAAGGATAGGTAAATGCAAAATTGAAAGTTGGTTGCAATGGTTTGATATAACTGATTCTCCATCTATTACCAATTGGTAAATTAGGGTCGTACATTTTGTATGCCATATCTATTCTGATGGTAAGATATGCAATATTCATTCGGATTCCGAAACCACTACCAACTCCCATTTGTGGAATAAATTTACCGATTTTGAATTGATCTCCCAATCCATAATCTTTCAAGCTCCAAATATTTCCGGCATCGGTAAAGATGGCTCCAGAAAACATATCATTGAACGGGAATCTATATTCTACACTGGTTGTCAGTTTCATATTTTGCATTACATATCTACGAACTCTCTCATCTAGTTGTGAATCAGCAGGACCTAAACCACCGAATGCAATCCATGCTCTAATATCATTTGATCCACCATTGAAATAAGACCGAACATAAGGCATAAATTCTGAATTTCCGTAAGGAATTCCAATTCCTATAAATTGGCGCAAAGCAAGGGTATGTTTACCACCAAAAAAGGTATAATATTTCCGAACATCAATATCAAATTTGGCAAATTGTGAATAAGGAATATCGAAAATGGTTTTGTATTTGTTATCTAAAACCCCTTCATTTATTTCTTTATTTCTAAATAAACTGAAAATATTACCTGCAAATTCTACTTTACCATTGAAATAAAATGGATTTCGGAATTCTTTTTTTCCAATTTCATTATAGGTGAAATTGTAGATTAATGAGGAAATAAGCACATCTTGTGTTTGTCTATCTTTGTTGTAGAGTGACTGTTGGAAGTCGTTTAATTTGTCACGCTGTTCGTCATTAAGTGTGGCAATATAATCGTTGTCATTTATGATGGTATAAGATAATTCATCTTTTGTATAAGGATAATTTGCAAGTGTCGGATCATAAGCCAAATACAAGTTGGCAAACTCGCTTCTCAACGCTTCATCATTTGGGAAGAAATCATAATAAGCATCTTTGTTTCTGGTTAAACTTAACTGTGTGTTGAGTAAAGTTAATTGATGAGAAACTACATCGTTTACAGTTGCAGCATAGGTAAGTCCACCATTGAAATTCACCCTACCTAATCCTAAATTACTTTGGTTGGAAATTCCTAATGAAATAGTAGAAGTTGGTGTATATCTTTTCGGGATCAATTTATAATATTTTTTGAACGGAACGAGTAGTCTTGGGAATTTCAGGGCAGCTTGTGCAGAAAGTTCATACGCTAAAATTCTACTATCTGGATTTTTGGTATCTACCACTCTCCCAAAAATTCCCGAAACAGTGGTTACCAAATTTTCGGCATTACCAAAAATATTACGAGTCGTAAGATCCACACTTGGAGAAATTCCCCAATTCAGAACTTCAGAATAGTGCAAATCTGTTCCTGTTTTCCAGTCATATTTATCAAGTGGTTTCAGGATATAGATAATGTCTATAATACTGTCATTTGGTGCGTTTTTACCACCATTTCTTAGGTTATCTTCAGCTTTTAAGATACTGAAATTGTTCATTGCAAGCAAGTTTCTCTTGGTAAGATCCAGATTTTTCTGATTATAAACATCCCCTTTCTTAGATAGAATTGGTAACCAAAGTGATCTTGTCGTATAATCTTCATTATTTTTATAAAAATCAATACCACGTAAACTGTCTTTTACGGTCGATTTCTTAAAATCTACTTGATTTTCTACCACACCAACTTCTATTTTACCTATGGTTGCTACTTTATATGGACTATCTTTTTCATCTTTATGAATTTCCATAGTTACCGGAACTTGTTTTCTGCTTTTCAGAGAATCGGCATTGAAATATATTTCATCATTGGTAATATTAAATTTGTAGTAACCACTATTTCTCATCAACTCGGTAATTCGTTTTACTTCGTTTTCAAAGGTTTTTTGGTTTAGAATATCATTGGTTTTTACCAAAATATCATCTTTGTGTTCATCATAAATCCTTTTGATATTTTTATCTGGAATGTTATAGAAATATTCTTTGATGTAAGTTGGATCTTTGTGCATAATTTGGTAAGAAACTTGGGCTTTTTTCTTTGTAGAATCCAGTTGATATTGGTATTTTACTTGGGCGTCCCAATAACCACGATATATCAAAAATTTCCTAATAGATTCTGCACTGGTTTCGGTTTTGCTTAGATTCCAAATTACAGGAGTTTGACCAATGGTTTTATAAAAAAATGGTTTTAAGAAGAGACTTTTCCCAACCAATTCAGGATGACCATATTTAATATAGAGTGAATCTCGGAGTTTAGGAGTTCGTAAATCAGAAGGATAAGCCAAAAATTCATCTAAAACATCATCATATTTCGGATTTACCAAATTGTAACTCCACAATCCTATTGGTAAACCAATTGGCAAGCCAAACAAACTTTTTTTGTTTGGTTTTTGAGATACATTATTAGGGATTTCATCATCAAAAATTTTACCATCTGTATATTCATATGAGTTTTTGGTTAGTAGAAACTCACCTTGTTTCAGTTTTTTGGTAGTACTACAACCTAAAAGTAACAACCACAGAGTTGCAGATAATAAAAATATGTAATATTTTTGAAGATATTTAAATAAATGCTTACTGCTCATCAAATTAAAATTTTACAATCTTTAGATAAAAAAAAGTTCAGACAAAAATACAATTTGTTTTTGGTTGAAGGTAATAAAATTATTAAAGAAATTGTAGATTCTGCTTATAAAATTAAGGATTTATATTCTATTAATCCCAATTCTGCTGATTTAGTTGGTTTGCATACCACTGCAATTACCGAAGCAGAATTGCGCAAAATAAGTATGTTGCAGCATCCTAAAGATAGTGTTGCAGTTTGTGAAATTCCTGCGGAAAGTAGTATAAAAAATGCTAAAATTAATTTGATTTTAGACGGAATTCAGGATCCCGGAAATTTAGGAACTATCATCAGATTAGCAGATTGGTTTGGTATTACACAAATTATTTGCAGTACAGATACGGTAGATTGCTACAATCCTAAAGTAATACAAGCAAGTATGGGCTCTTTTCTTCGGGTGAATTGTGTATATTCTGATATCCAAAAATATTTACAAAATTCTGAAATCCCGAATATAGGAACTGATATGCAAGGCAAAAATTTATATCAATTTCCGTTTCCAGAATCCTGTAATCTAATTTTGGGTAACGAAGGCAACGGAATTCGCACAGAAATAGAACAATTACTGACTTCTACCATTACCATTCCGCGTTTTGGCAAGTCACAATCTACCGAAAGTCTGAATGTTTCTATGGCAACAGGAATTATTTTGGGACAGTTATTTTCTAAAAAATATTAATGATGAAAATTGCTTTCCTCATCAATTCTAAAATTTTGAACTATAAAAAAAACATTTCAGAAATTGAAGTGGTTTTCAGAGGTGAAGATTATACAATTTTCAGTTCAGATTACAAAGCGCATCTTACCGAACTTGCCAAAAATTGCGTAGAACAAGGCTACAAAACTCTAATTGCAGTTGGTGGAGACGGAACACTTAATGAAGTTTTAAATGGTCTGATTACTGCATTTACCAAAGATAAAATTGTGAATTGGGAGCAAGTTGCCACCATAAAATTAGGTGTTTTACCATTAGGAAGTGGTAATGATTTTATTAAAAATTTTGAAGAAAAAATTTCTTTAATGAAAATTAAAGAACTCATTAATTCTAATAAAAATCAGTTAATTGACATCGGTTTTGCAGATTTTTTTGACCAAAATGGGAAACAAAAAAACCGTTACTTTCATAACATTACCGATCTTGGAATGGGTGCCGAAACCATGATTTGCAAAGAGCGTCTCCCAATTTGGTTGGGCGGAAATTTCAGGTATTTTTATTCTATACTTTCTACTTTTTTAAATTACAAAAAACAAATAATTACGGTAGATTCTGCCGATTTCAAATGGAGAGGTGAAATTCTGAATTTGGTAATTGCTAACGGAAAATTTTTCGGAAATGGATTGGGAATTGCACCAAATGCATCGGTAAATGATGGTTTTTTCGATATCACCATCATAGGAAATGTTTCTTTATTAGATTATGCTAAAAATTTGGCAAAAGTGAAAAAAGCACTCCCAATTTCTCACTCAGAAATTTCGTACTACAAAACCAAAGAAATCAAATTTTTGGCTGAAAATTCTGAAAAAATTGCAATTGATATGGACGGAGAAGTGGTAGGTTTTGTGCCTATAAAACTGACTTGTCTACACCAGAAAATTAACTTTTTGGCATAAAAAAACCGCTAAATAACGGTTATATTATATCAGTTTCTCCATACTAGAAACGCTTTTATTTTTTTGATATTCGTCTAATTTTTTGCGAACCATTTTCAAAATAATTGGTGCAAGTACTAGCAATCCAATTCCAATTAGTTTTTTCTTCCAATTATTGGATTTCATATTTTTTTTGGCGAAATTACCAATCAACGTAGTTGCACCAAGTCGAATTGCACTTTCTACCAAACCTTGTTCTGTAGCAAAATTGGCCATATTCATCATAGAATTTTTGTTCACCATTTTGTTTTTCACATTGTTGGTGATTTCTTTGGTGATTTCCTTTTTGTTGAGAACGGTTTTCAGTTTTCCGTCTTCCGAAGGTTCGGTAAGCAAAAATTTGTCGGTAAAACCATCAGTAAATGCACTTAAACTTTCTTTGGTATTTTCAAATTTGAGCAGACTTTCCATCTCCTGAACTTCATTTTTCAGGAGGGCTTTTTTTCTGCGCAATTCTTCTAAACTCGAATATTTTGCCATACAATTAAGGATTTATAGCATTAATAACTTTATTGGCTACAAAATTTTTGATAAAATTTCTGAATAGCAGTACCAAAACGATGATTAGGAAATAAAATCCTGCCATTGCAAGCAAACCATAAGCGTAATTGTTGAGATAATCGCCGATTAATAATCCCAATCCAATATTCAGTAAAATAATGAAAAAGGTAAATGCAATGCCAATAATTACCAAATAGGTGATGGTTCCTGCGGTTAGAGATGATTTCTCGGTTGCTTCTAACTTCAGCAATTCTACTTTTTTTCCAGCATAATCTTTCAAAAGGTCAATCATAGCAACATTGTTTTTTGTAAATTTACAAAAAAAGGAACTTAATTTGGTAGTTCCTTTGGATTTAGAAATTTTTTAATGATTAAGATTTCAAATCATCTAATTCTTGTTCTACATCTTTTACCAAATCAGAAGTTTTTGCAAACGCTTGATCTTTGTATTTATCGTAGTTTTCTTTCATTTGAGCAGCGAGTTGGTCAAATTTTTCTTTGGCTTTTTCAGAAGCATATCCGTATTGTTCTACAGCCTGATCTTTAATTTCATCGGCTTTCTTTTTCAGTTTTTTTCTGGTTTCTTTACCTTCTTCAGGTGCGTATAGCATTCCTAAAATTACACCAGCTGCAGCTCCAGCTAGAAGTCCAGCCAAAACACCAGCAACGTTATTACTTTTTTTAGACATTTTTTTAGATTTTTTTGATTGATATTATTCGTAAATGATACCTTTTTGGAATCACAAATTTAGGTACAATTATGATACCAAAACGAAATTTTAACAAATAATTGATTCTGTAATTTATCAGGTTAGGTAAGATAGAATTACGTCTACTGTTTCCTCTTTGCTTAGTAGTGTATTGTCTATCAGAATAGCATTTTCTGCCATTTTTAGGGGGGAAATTTCTCTTTGACTATCAATTGTATCCCGAGAAATCAAATTTTCTCTAACCGATTGTTCATCTACTTCAATATCAGTAGATTGCAGTTCTAGAAATCGTCTTTTGGTACGCTCATTTATACTTGCAGTCAAAAAGAATTTGAAATCAGCATTAGGTAAAACCACTGTTCCTATGTCTCTTCCATCCATTATAATTCCACCATTTTCTGCTATGGAACGCTGAGTTTGTAGTAGGAAATCACGCACTTCTTTTTGTTTAGCAACCAGACTCACATTTTCTGATACTTCTACCAAACGTATTTCTTTAGAAATGTCTTTATTATTAAGGAATAAGACTAATTCACCTTCAATTAATCGAAATGCTAAATTAATTTCGGGGAGTTTTTTAATTAATGACTTTATGTCAATTTCGTGAAGGTCATTTTGGCAGTTTTGTAAGGCAAAAAAAGTGACACCTCTGTACAATGCACCAGAATCTAAATGTATGAGTCCTAATTTTTTAGCAATAGATTTAGAAATGGAGCTTTTACCTGTAGATGAATAACCATCAATTGCAATTACGGGATTTTTTTTCATAAAAATTATCTTCGGTTTCCGCTAATTTCTATTAAATCCAACGTAATACCAATCATATTAAGGTTAGATGAATTGTGGTATCTCACATGTGAATAATCAAACCTGAAAGAGGAAATCTTAATCCCAAATCCTGCAGAAAGACCAGTAAAACTGCGCTGTTCTAGTACCGCAAGTTCGTTGCCACGTTTCACATTGTAACCTAATCTGACATTGAAAGATTGCTCCGGAAACAATTCTACACCGAAAGATAGGTGATCAAAAATTTTTCGGCCAAGTTTTACTTTTTGCCCGTTAATATTGTATTGGCTAGAAATATTTGGTTGTTGTAAATCGTGCGCAGTTATTGTAAAACCAAGTGGAAAATTATCTAAAATTTTGGTGTAGCCCAAATCTACACGAAATGGTAATTTCTCACGATAACCATTGTAAGGCTTGAATTGGTAACCAAAATTTCTGAAAACTAAAGCCAACGTTTCTTTGGTTTTCTCGTTATGATAGGTAACACCTGCACTTGCTGCAATTGCCATAGAACTATAGGAATCAATTTTAGAAGAAATCAAATTCACATTTCCTGCAACAGTCCAATCATCTTCGAATTGGTATGCGTAACCAGCACCAAAAGCTGCATCCATTGCTGTGAAATTTCCATTGATGGTAGAACTTTCGTCGGTTCTTGGAATACTTCCGTAATCCATATATCTAGCATTGATGGAAATTAGGTTTCCGTTTTCAAAGGCTTTTGCAAAACTTAGAGTTCCGAATTTGGAACCAGCCAAATAAGATGCGGCATTTATTGCCAACATTTTGTCTTGTTCTAGATTGAGTAATGCAGGATTAATTCCCGAAAAACTCACATCGTAATCTCTAATAGAAACTGCGTCTCCACCAAGTGCTGCTTGTCTTGCAGAAACAGGTATGTTCAGAAACGGGTACACATTTTCTCCGCTTTGAGCCTGCGAAAAAAATCCCCAAAATATTGCTGATAAGACTACAATTCTCTTCAAAATCTAATTTATGTTTGCAAAATTAATTTTTTTTGAATCACTTCAAAATTTTTAACTGCTAAATATATATCTTTTAACGAAATTATTTGCGAATCATTATATTTGCATCATCATAAAATGATGAAAGTCCGAAAATTATTTTTTTAATTAAAGAAAAATAAAGAAAAGAGAACGCTTTAAAATAAATTTAACAATGAAATACAAAAGAATCCTTCTGAAATTGAGTGGAGAAGCATTGATGGGAGATCTACCTTACGGAATCGACAATGAAAAATTGAAAGAATACGCTCAAGAAATAAAAAAAGTGGTAGACAAAGGCTGCGAAATTGCCATTGTAATTGGTGGTGGAAATATTTTCAGAGGTTTAGCTGGTGCTGCAAAAGGAATGGATCGTGTACAAGGTGATTATATGGGAATGTTGGCAACAGTAATCAACGGAATGGCTTTGCAAGGCGCTCTAGAAGATGCCGGTATAAAAACCAGATTGCAATCTGCCATAGAAATGGATAAAATAGCAGAACCTTTTATCAAAAGAAGAGCAACCAGACATCTGGAGAAAGGTAGGGTAGTGATTTTCGGGGCAGGAACTGGGAATCCGTATTTCACAACAGATACTGCAGCAACTTTGCGAGCCATAGAAATTGGTGCAGATGTGATTCTGAAAGGAACTAGAGTAGATGGAATCTACGACAGTGATCCTGAGAAAAATATAAATGCGGTGAAATTCAATTCGCTTTCCTTCGAAGAAGTTTTTGAAAAAAACCTAAAAGTGATGGATATGACAGCGTTTACACTAAGTCACGAAAACAAACTCCCAATCATAGTTTTTGATATGAATAAAGAGGGTAATTTACTGAAAATTGTAGAAGGAGAAAATGTAGGAACGCTGGTAAATTAAATATAAAAATTAGTTTTTAACCGCAATTCGTAGATTCGACGAAGTCAAAAGTATCGAAGATGTATTTTTATAATTAGATATTCAAAAGAAGGCAAAATTGTTACTAAAATGTAGGATTTTACCTTTTTCAAACTTTTGAATTTCTTAATTTTCAGTTTTTTCTTTTGATACTTTTGTGGTGAGAATAAGAAATAGTAATTTTGTTATCAAATTATAAAAATCATCAAAATTTTAAAAATAAAATGGAAGAAATAGAATTAATCATCTCTATGGTGCAACAGGAGATGAGTGCTGCAATCAAACATTTAGAACACGCATTTCAGAAAATTCGCGCTGGTCGTGCTTCAACTTCTATGGTGCAAGATGTGGTAGTAGAATATTATGGCGCACCAACTCCGATTAATCAGGTTGCCAATGTGATGGTTCCAGATGCGATGACGATTTCTATTCAACCATGGGATAAATCCGCAATTGGAGCCATAGAAAAAGCCATCATCAATTCTAATTTGGGTTTTGCACCATCTAACAATGGTGAAAATATTATTTTGAATGTACCACCACTTACTGAAGAGAGAAGACGTGATCTCGCAAAACAGGCAAAAGTAGAAACCGAAGCAACCAAAGTTACCGTGAGAAATGCACGACAAGATGGTATGAAGGAACTCAAAAAATTAGATGGCGTTTCTGAAGATCTTATAAAAGGAGCAGAAGCAGATATACAAGAACTCACCGATAAATACGTGAAAATCTGCGATGAACACCTGAAACAGAAAGAAACAGATATTATGAAAATCTGATGTTTTTTTATCATTTATGATAAGGAAAAGACAATGTTGTAAAGTTTGTCATTCCGATGAAGGAGGAATCTCTCTGTATTTTGAAATTCCAAGTGACAATCTTTTTACACCAAATTCAAAACAAAAAAACTTCAAGAAATTTCTCGAAGTTTTTTTGTTTTTATTGATAACGTTGATGTTCTTTTGGTTTCATAAATCGCTGAGTAATTGGTTTTAGCAGCGCTTTGTATTTTTCTATGTCGAAAACCTGAGAATCAGTAAGCGCTTTGTAAGTAAGCCAAATTCCGAAAGGGAATAATATCATATTCGGAATCCAAGTGGCAAGATAAGGATTCATTTTTCCTGCCCAAGCCATATTTTCGGTGGATAAATTGAGAACATAAAAAATGATGAAAATCACAATTGCAATTACAACAGGAAGTCCCATTCCTCCTTTTCTGATGATGGAACCCAAACTTGCACCAATCAGATAAAAAATAATACAAGTAATGGAGTAGGCAATAATTCTCTGTTGGTACATAATGATTCTACTGTTATATTTCTCAATATTCACAATTAGCTCGTTTTTACTTTTGGTAGAATTTCTCAGAGATTCTATATTGTTGTAAGCCGCAAATAGAATTTCATTTTTTTTGTCGGTTTTTATGGTGTCTAATTTATATTGCGGTTTCGTTTTTTCTTTTGGTTTCGTTTTGTCTATATAAGCAACATAATTGTTGTTTTGTGATGAAATTTCTTCGGATATCGATTTGAAACTCAACTCGTTATCTTGTTTGTTTTTTACAATCGTGGTATTGAGCTGTCTATACGTTTGGAAACGGTAATCTTCCGTGATTTTCTCTTGTTCTATCGCTTTGCTGATGAGGTCGCTGATGTCAAAATGCTCTACTAACGTATCAAATTTTGCCGATTGATTTATTTGTTTCAAGCGTTGTCTGAAATCATCTTCTGCATTATCTTCGAAAACATAACCATCAAATAAAACCAATTTTAGGTAATGTTTATCAACTGCAGGTACAAATTTTCCTTTTTTAGCTATTATGGTTTGTTTACTTTGGTAAGATTCCCCTGTTTTATGTACGAAAACGCCATCTAAATTTTCGCCATTTTTTCCTGAAATTTTATCGAATTTCACGGTAAAACCATCTATCGAACTGATGAATTGCCCCGGTTCGAAATTCAGGGCAGGTTTGGTTGCTGCTATGTTATACAACATATTTTTGGCTTTACGCTGAAAATCTGGAATAATATTATTTGAAAAGAAAAAAAGCAGAACCGACATCATCACCACAATCCAAAAAAGGGGTGCCATAATTCGGGTGAGCGAAATTCCGGCTGCTTTCATGGCAGCCAATTCATACCGTTCCCCAAATTCGCCAAAAGTCATAATAGAAGCCAACAAAATCGTAAGTGGAAGAACCATACTGATTACACTTACTCCCATATAAAAAAGTAACTTGATGATTTCCCAATAACTTAAACCTTTCCCAATAAATTGGGACAACTGAATCCAAATAATGTTGACAATAAATATAAAAAACAACACACTGAATATGAACAGAAATGGCCCAAAAAATGTTTTGATGATGTATTGGTCTATTTTTTTTAGCATGGTTCAAAATTAATGAAAAAGCCACAAAGTTGTATTTCTTTGTGACTTTTGTTTTTTTGTAAGGATTCCTATAGTTCGGTAACCAAATAATTTTTGTATTTCTTAGCATTGAAACTGAACATTTCTGGGCTCAATTTCTGATTTTCTTTGTAATTGGTAATGTTGATGATGGCAATATCACCATTGTTACTATATTGTTCTAATCTTACTAGTTGTTTTTTTTCGGCATTTACATATAGATTGATGGTCTTCAATCCGTTTGATTTTACTGGAGTTAAAACAATCATATTTGCATTTACATTGTTAATTTTTTTCTGACCGTTGTAATCTACATTGTAGTCTTTTTTGTAGGTATCTAAGTAGTTGATAGGAGAGAACATCGCATCTTTTCCATCAGATTTTGCTATGGTTACTTCTTTTTCGTCTGCACTGATGTTGTAGATTTTTTTACCATCGAAAATCTGTTCGGTACCCATAATTTTCAATTTGTATTTGTCTTTTGCAGCATAGTAAATTCCGGATTGATTTTTGGCGATTTTTCCGTTCCCAGAACTGAACACAAATTTGAAATAGGTATTTTCTTTAGACTCATAATTTTGCGTAACCTCATCTAGAATTTTTTTGGCTTGTTCATCTATCTTTTGAGCAAATGAAATCGTGAAACTTCCTAAAACTAGAGTAGTAGTTACAATTTTTTGTATGATATTTATTTTCATGATATTTATTTACAATGTAAAATTCAATTTCTACTACAAAGATAAGGCAAAGTCGTAATTGCAGAAGCAAGTTTAACAAACCTTAAGTTTCAGAGGTTTATTTTTTAGAAAAAATACAGTTGTTTTTATTAATAATTCTTAAAATTTAGGACTAAAAATGGGTTATTTTTTCAGTTCTTCTAAAAAATGTTCCAAAGAATTTAGGTCAGAAATCAGTACCTCTCTTGCTTTTGCTCCGTTGAAACCACCCACAATTCCGCTTGCTTCTAATTGATCCATAATTCTACCAGCTCTGTTGTAGCCTAATTTTAGTTGACGTTGCAACATACTGGTTGAACCTTGTTGTGTAGAAACTATGATTCTTGCAGCTTCATCAAAAAGGGTATCTTTTTCGTTTGGATCAAAAGTTCCTACTGTAGAAGTCGCTTCTTCTGATGAATATTCTGGTAACATAAATGCAGTTGCATAACCTTTTTGTTCCCCAATAAATTCTGCAATTTTTTCAACTTCTGGTGTATCTACAAATGCGCATTGCAAACGCAAAATTTCGTTCCCGTTGAAATAGAGCATATCACCTTTACCAATCAGTTGATCTGCACCAGGAGAATCTAGAATGGTTCTAGAATCTACACTAGAAATCACACGAAAAGCCGCTCTTGCTGGGAAATTGGCTTTTATCATCCCAGTAATTACGTTGACAGATGGTCTTTGTGTTGCGACAATTAAGTGGATACCAATTGCTCTTGCCAATTGTGCCAATCTTGCAATCGGCAATTCTACTTCTTTACCTGCCGTCATGATGAGGTCTGCAAATTCATCAACTACCAAAACAATGTACGGTAAATAACGATGTCCGTTTTCTGGATTGAGCTTTCTTTCAGAAAATTTCTTGTTGTATTCTTTTATATTTTTACAAAAAGCGTTTTTCAGCAAATCATATCTCGTATCCATCTCTATACAGAGCGAGTTGAGCGTATTGATAACTTTGTGCGTATCGGTAATGATGGCGTCTTCACCATCTGGTAATTTTGCCAAATAGTGTCTTTCTATTTTAGAATAAAGAGAAAGTTCTACTTTTTTTGGATCTACCATTACAAATTTCAGTTCACTCGGATGTTTTTTGTATAATAAAGAGGTCAAAATCGCATTGATACCTACTGATTTTCCTTGTCCGGTAGAACCAGCCATCAAAAGATGAGGCATTTTTGCTAAATCAGCCATAAAAATTTCATTAGAAATGGTTTTCCCGAAAACTACAGGCAAATCCATATCAGAATTTTGAAATTTTTGAGATGCAATCACACTTCGCATAGAAACCATAGATGGATTTTTTCTCGGTACTTCTATCCCGATTGTTCCTTTTCCTGGCATTGGTGCGATAATTCTAATTCCTAATGCAGAGAGATTCAGTGCGATATCGTCTTGCAATTTTTTGATGGCAGAAACTCTGATTCCTGCTTCTGGTACAATTTCGTAGAGCGTTACAGTTGGTCCGATTGTGGCTTTTATTTCTGCAATTCCTACATTGAAATTTTTAAGCAAGCCTACAATTTTATTTTTATTTTCTTCTAATTCATCTTTGTTGATGGAGATTTCCTCGTTTCCGTAGTCTCGTAACAAATCTATTGTCGGCATTTGGAATTTTGCCAAATCTAGTTTGTGGTCGTATAAACCGTGCTGATTGATGAGATCTTGCGATTTTTGATCGATGTCATCTACATCATCTGCTGGTTTTGCCACTTCTACTTGGAAGGTGATTTTTTCTTCGGTAGTTTCGGGAGATAATTTTTCAGTAAAAGTTTCTTTTTTTGATGAAGTTTTGGCAGTTTCATCGGTCACTTTCAAACTAGAAAAATCATCAAACGAGGTTTCATTCGGCGTTTTGATGGCTTCTAAATCATTGGCTATTTTAACTTCTGGGAAACCAACAACTATTTTTTCAGTTTCTGAAATTTTTGGATTTTTTGGTAATTCATTACCATCATTAGTCATTTTTTCCAGCTCTTCATCTGCGTCAAATTCTTCATCAGAATTGGGCATCATTTCTTTTAATTTTCCAAAAGTCTGGTCATTTATATTATTCAATTTTGCTTTTACCGAACTTGGTCTAAGATTAAATTCTAAAATAAAATACAACCCAATGCTTACTAAAATCACCAACCAAAGTCCAACTACACCAATTACCGATGATAAAAAATCTGCAATTTGGAAACCATAAACTCCACTCCAAGTTCCTTCTCCTTTTGTAATTGCACCTAAAAGAATGGGTAACCAACACAAGAAAAATAGGGAATGACCGATGGTTTTCCAAGGTTTGAAATATTTCTTTTTCAAAATAATACTGCCAATTACAAATACCAGAAATGCAATGATAAAAGCAGCAACTCCAATTCCGTCAAAAACAAATATTTTACCAAGCCAATCACCAAATTTACCAAAAACATTGGTAGATTTTATACTTCGGTCGAGCATAGAACCAGCTTGACTTTGGTTGGATTTCCAATTGATGAAATATGAAATAAAAGATATTGCTAATACGAAAGATATGATAATCATCAAAATACCAAAAAATATGCGTGGTTTAGATAAACTTTTGCTATTTGCTGGTGTGTTATTGGTGTTATTGTTGGTGATTTTTTCCATAATTTGAATATGGGCAAATTTAATAATAAAAATGAAAACTTCTGTTGCTATTTTTTCTAAATTTTAGAATTAAACTATAGCTTTTATTTCAAATTTATGTTGCTGAAATTCGCTTTTTAAGGATATAGAATGTATTTTTGCACATCTAAAACTTCGCTATGCAAAAACTACTCAATATATTGGTTTCTACCAGAACAATGGCAGTTTTGCTGTTGATTTATGCTTTTTCAATGGCTTATGCAACTTTTCTAGAGAACGATTATGGCACTCCAACAGCAAAAGCACTGATTTATGAAGCAAAATGGTTTGAAGCCATTATGATTCTCCTGATCATCAATTTTATTGGGAATATTTCTAGATATCGACTTTGGCGACGAGAAAAATGGCCACTTTTGGCATTTCATTTGGCGTTTATTTTAATTTTTATAGGCGGTGCAATTACCAGATACATTAGTTATGAAGGACAAATGCATATACGTGAAGGTGAAATTTCTAATGAAATAGTGACCGACAAAAATTTCTTCAAAATCCAAATTTTAAAGAAAGGGAATGAACCTCAATCTTATAAAGAAATTCCTTACTTAATGTCACCTTTGCATCTCGATTTCAAAGCAAAATTCAAATATTTTGATGATATTATTTCAGTAAAAGCACTCAATTATATTCAAAGAAAAAAAGACAGCTTAATTGCTGATAAAAACGGTACCGAATATTTGCATTTCGTTTCGGCCGGACAAATGGGAAGAGAGAATTTTTACCTAAAATCTGGTGAAACTAAATCTATTCATGGTACTTTGGTTACTTTTAATAGACCAATAGAAGGTGCTATAGAATTCAGAAATGATGGTGGAAAACTGATGATTAAAACACCAGTTGATGCCAGTTTTATGACGATGGCAACACAAGCAACTGGTACTACCAAAAAAGATGAATTTCAGGAATTGGTACTGCGAAGTTTGTATTCTATAGATGATATAAAAATCGTAGTTCCTGAAGGTTTACGCAACGGAAAACTGATTGCTTATGAAGGCGACAAAAGAAAAGATAAAGAGGTTCCGGATTTGTTAACGGTAGAAGTACAAGGTCCAAAAACCAAACAAACCGTTGATTTATCCGTAGAAAAGGGAAATCCAAATGCGTATAAACAAATTACTATAGATGGATTGGATATAATTCTGGGTTTCGGTCCAAAAATTTACAATACTCCTTTTTCAATCAAATTAGATAAATTTGTGATGGAAACTTATCCAGGTAGTATGTCACCTTCTGCTTATGAATCTCACATAGAAATTATAGATGATGGTAAACAAACTCCGTACAAAATTTATATGAATCACGTACTCAATCACAAAGGTTATCGGTTTTTTCAGGCAAGTTTTGATGGGGACAGACATGGTACTATTCTCTCAGTAAATCATGATTTTTGGGGAACATTGGTAACGTATATTGGTTATACTTTTCTGTTTTTAGGATTGTTTGTAACACTTTTCTGGAAAGGTACCCATTTCTGGAAACTCAATCATTCTCTGAAAGAAATCGCCAAAAAGAAAACCACAACTTTGCTTATGTTTTTCTTATTTATTGGGATCAATTCACAACAACATACAAAACAAAATTCTAGCAATAATAATGCTCCCAATCTTTCACATGTAGAAATTAGCAAAGAACACGCTGATAAATTTGGTTACTTATTGGTTCAAGGTTTTGATGGGAGAATAGAACCTATGAATTCACAAGCATTAGATGTGCTCAGAAAACTCACCAAAAAAGAACGTTTCGGAGAAATGGATGCCAATCAGTGGTTTTTGTCCATCAATGTCAATCCGATGGCTTGGTTCAAAGATGATATCATAAAAATTGGAACTAAAGGTGGCGATGAATTATTGAAAAAAACCAAAGCAAACGAAGATGGTTTCACCAGTATGATGAAACTTTTCAAGATGGATTCGCAAGGTATGCCACAATTTATTCTAGATAGCGATTACAATACTGCTTTCAGAAAAAAACCATCAGAACAAAGCAACTACGACAAAGAAGTAATCGCAGTGAACGAAAGAGTTCAGATTTTCTACGGCGTACTTTCTGGACAGTATTTCAGAAGTATTCCGGTGCAAAATGACCCGAATCATACGTGGAATTCTTGGCTTGACAAAGAACAAAAACCTGATTCTGCGGCACAATCGGTGATTGCACCTTATTTCATAAGTATAATGGATGCTTCTAAAGACGGAAAATGGCAAAAAGCTGATGCAGAACTGAAAAAAGTGATGGACTACCAACAAAAATGGGGAAAAGCAGTAATTCCGGCTGAAAATAAAACCAATTTAGAAGTCTTAATGAACAAAATTAACATCAATTTCAAATTATTGATTTTCTACACCATCATTGGTGGATTGTTGTTGGTTTTGGCATTGGTAGAACTTTTCAAACCATCTAAAAAATTGCATCAAATCATTAAAATTCTAATTTATGTTGGAATTATTGGCTATATTTTCCACTTTTTGGGATTGGTTGCAAGGTGGTATATTTCTGGTCACGCTCCGTGGAGCAATGGTTACGAAGCCATTGTATTTATTTCTTGGGTGGGAATTTCGGCAGGATTGCTTTTGTACAGAAATTCTAATGCACTGATTCCTGCTGCAGGATTTTTGGTAGCGGTTATCATGATGGGATTTGCACACGGTGGTGCACAATTAGACCCACAAATTACACCATTGGTTCCTGTTCTGAAATCCTATTGGTTAATTGTTCACGTTGCGGTAATTGTCTCCAGTTATGGTTTCTTTGCGCTGTCTATGATTATTTCGATGATCACGTTGTTTTTCTACATTATCTCCAATCAAAAAATATTTAATCTGCATAATAATTCCACCATCAAAGAACTGACCATAGTTTCTGAAATGTCGCTTACAATTGGACTTTTCACCTTAACTGTTGGTAATTTCTTGGGCGGAATTTGGGCTAATGAATCTTGGGGAAGATATTGGAGTTGGGACCCGAAAGAAACATGGGCTTTTATTTCAATCATCGTTTATGCATTTGTGTTGCATATGAGATTGGTACCAGGTTTACGCGGAAGATGGACTTATCACGTGGTGACAATGTTTGCTTTTTGCAGTATGGTAATGACGTATTTTGGAGTGAATTATTATTTAAGCGGACTGCATTCTTACGCAGCAGGTGACCCAATTCCGGTTCCAATTTGGGTGTATCTATGTCTTGCATTCATGGCAATTTTGGGAATTTGGTCATACGTAAAATACAAAAAACTAAAATCGAGCGAAGCGTAGTTTTTAATTAATGATTTTTAAAGTAATTAAAAGTCTTCGCCAAGCTCAGACTGACATTTTCAGATTTTGCTGAGCTGTGTCAAGCTGAGCTTTTCGAAGCATCAGTGATAACTTGATGCACAATAATTTATAAAGAGTCTTCGACAAGCTCAGACTGACAACGCTACAAATTCATTGCAATAAAATTGAAAATCTTTGATTTTCATACTTTTACATCCTTTTGTATTTCTTCAAAAAACAAAATATCTTTTGTTTCTTTTGCGGTAGAAATAAAAAATCCAACAGAGAATATCGGTTGGATTTTTTTATTTTTAATTAAAGAAAATTAGGCTAAAGTCAACCACAAAACATCGTAACTACCTATGAAATTGGTGTTTTGCAGTACAAATGAATCTTGGTTCAGTAGATTTTTCACTTCGGTTCCTTCTCCAATGATGTTTCCTGAAAAAACAGTATCGAATGGTGAGAAATTGGCAATTACCCATACTTTTTTGCCTGCATCATCGGTTTTTTCAAAAGCCAAAAGATGTGAGTTACCTGAATCTAAAAATTGCAAATCGTTTCGGTCTGCAAAAGCAGGAATTTCTTTCCGAATTGTAATCATTTTTTGTAAAGAACTGAATAGTTGGTTTTGTACAGGGTACTTTTCTATATTTTCGGCAATTTCCCAATTCATCATCGGTCGGTGCAACCATCTATTGTCATTTTTTTTGTCAATTTCCTGTTCGTAGCCATAGAAATTGGTCAAACCAATTTCATCGCCGCTGTAAATCATAGGTAATCCACCCAAAGATAAAATTATGGCATGTTGCAAATTGATTTTCCGTATAGATTTTGCAATTTCTTCAGAATTTTGCTCTTCTAGTGCTTTTTCTAATCCACACAAGCTCGCCATAGAACCACTTAATCTTGCATTTCCGTTGGGTTCTTGCATAAATCGTTTTCCGCGCGCAAAAGAAACCGTTTCATCACAATAATATTCTAGCATATATAATCGATGTTCCAGTGGATTTTTGCCCAATTCTGCAACCAAACGATCATCAAATCCCAGTCCGATATCATCGTGACAACGTGCATAATTAATCCAAGTCGTGTTCATTGGTTTTTTTGGTACAGAATTCATAGATTTTCTTAATAAATCGGTATTCTGTGAAGCAATTGCTTCCCAACTAAGCGCCATAAAAGTAGCATTGTATGCAATATCGCACTCATCACCTTGTGCATTTCCCACACCGAAATATTTTACAATTTCATCAGGAGCAACTATGGCTTCTGCAATGTATGCAATTCCGGGTGCAACTATTTGTCCGCACAATTTGAAAATTTGTAAAAGCGTGTGAACTTCGGGTAAATTTTGGTTGAATCTGCCAATATCTTTCCACATATATGCAACTGCATCTAACCTGAAAATATCCACTCCTTTGTTCGCTAAATAGAGCATTGCATCTATCATTTCAGCCAAAACTTGCGGATTTCTATAATTCAGATCCCACTGATAATGGTGGAAAAGCGTCATTACCCATTCTTTTTGCTCTTCCAGATAAGTGAAATTTCCGGGAGCAGTGTCCGGGAAAATTTCGAGCATTGTTTTCTCTAATTCATCAGGAATTTTTCTATCATTGAAAAAATAGAAATAGTCTTTGTATTTTCGGTCGCCATTTTTGGCTTTCAGCGCCCATTCGTTCGTATCAGCACAGTGATTGAGGACGAAATCTGCAATCACATTCATTTTATTTTGGTGCAGATTTTCGGTAAACTCCTCGAAATCTTGCATATTCCCCAATTTTGGGTTGGTTTCGCGGTAGTTTTTCACGGCGTAACCACCATCATTTTCAGGTTCGGGCAC
This sequence comes from uncultured Flavobacteriales bacterium, assembly GCA_937876095.1. Classification (GTDB taxonomy): domain Bacteria; phylum Bacteroidota; class Bacteroidia; order Flavobacteriales; family Weeksellaceae; genus CALFIE01. The sequence continues at coordinate 41,691 of CALFIE010000025.1, forward strand.
TTCTAAAAACGGCATTAAATGCAGGGTGTTGATTCCCAATTTTTTGAAATAAGGAATTTTATCCTGCAATCCTTTGAAAGTCCCATTGAAACGATCGGTGTAGAGCATCATTCCCACGATTTTCTCAGAAGCGAACCAATTTGGATTTTTGGAGCGTTGCAAATCTGTTTTTTTCAAATTTTCTGCACGCTCATTGAATTTAGAAATCAAAATCTGAATTAGTTGCTCAAAAGATTCCTTTTTCTGCGGATGTGTTGCGTACAATTGCTCATACAAATCCACCAAAATTGGGAAATTGGCGCCTATTCTTGCATAGAAATGAGCATCTGTAATTTGGTACTGGTCCAAAAAAGCATATAATTGAGAAAGTTTGTACGCTTGTTGCATCGCTTTTTAAGTATATTCAATTAATTGATTTCCTGCATTTTTTCGTTGGTTGGTAATGCTTCTAGTGCACCAAATTCGGTGGTAGAAACAGCAGCCACTTTATTGGCAAAAGCCACATATTTTTTGATGGTTGAAAAATCGACAGGAATTTCCTCGCAGATTTGTTTCAAAACGGCTCCTACAAAAGCATCTCCTGCTCCTGTTGTATCTACTGATTGCACAGCAATACTTTGTATGATTTCAAAATTTTGGTTTTGGTAGAGTAGTGTACCATCTTTACCAAGGGTAACACAAACGATGGCATTTTGTTTTAATTTAAAAGATAAAATGGCTTCTTGCAAATCACTTTTGCCAGAAATCAGTTGTGCTTCTTCATCTGATAATTTAATGAAATCTGCTTTAGCAATAAATTCTTGATTTAATGAAATGAATTCTTGCTCCCGATTTTGCCAAAGTGCATCTCTGAAATTGGGATCAAAACTGATGAAAAAATCTTTAGTGATGGCGTAATCCAAAGTTTTAAGGTAAGTTTTTGTGATATTTCCTCCTAAAAAACCAGTTGCAGAACCGAAGTGAAATACCGCATTTTCGCTAGGTAATTGAATTTCAGAAAATTCCAGGAGTTCATCTGCACCACGCTGAAAAATAAAATCTCTTTCGCCGCCTTTTTTCAAACTTACAAAAGCGAAGGTTGTTGGTACCGAACTTAAGATCAGGTTGTTGGTGTTTACACCATCTTTTTCCAGGGTTTGTTTCAGGAAATGTCCGAAAGCATCATTGCCAACTTTGCCAGCAAAAGCAGCAGTTCCGCCTAATCTTGCAGCAGCAATCGTCACATTTGCAGGAGCACCACCTGCTTTTTTTATAAAATGAACTGATTCTACTAGAGAAGAATCAATATCGGTAGAAATCCAGTCGATCAGCAATTCGCCGATACAGAATAGTGTTTTCATAATTTATAAGTGTTGGATGATAATTGATAAATGATTTTAACTTGGTTCTTTCTCCAGATTTTTTACTTTCATAAAAGTTATAGCAATACTTGCCAAAACGAATAAAACTCCGGCTGTGAGAATCGCATTTACTGGATTGTTACCTAACAAATTTTTGAAAATTGGACCGAAAGAAATGGTCTGAATCAGCATCGGAATTACAATCATCATATTGATGATTCCCATATAAATGCCCCGTTTTTCTCCAGGAATTTCAGGTGAAACGATAGAATAGGGAATTCCCATCATTGCAGCCCAACCAATTCCGAACAAAATCATCGGAATTAAAATTAGGTATTGATCTTGAATATAAGGTAAAGAAAACAGCGCAATTGCAGTTCCTGCTAAACAAAATATATAGACCGTTTTCGATGAAAATTTGGCTGCGAAAGGCACCAACATCAGTGCGGTAATCATGGTTACCAAATTGTAAGTCCCATTCATAAGACCAGTTTGTCCTACTGCAATTTCTACGTTTTGTTGTATGTTTTTAGCCCAAGATAAATCGCTGCCTAATACATTAGTACCCGATTTTGCGAGTTCCAAAATTTTGGAGGCTTTGGTTTCATCGGCTTCAGAAATGTGATACATCGTTTGTTTGAGCATCGGAGTGATGAATTGCCAATAAATAAACAATGCATACCACTGAAACAAGTACACCAATGCTAATTGCCACAAAATTTTAGGCATTTTTTTAATTGCTTCAAATATTTCAATAAATGGTGTGAAAAGATTGCTTTTTTCTTTGGCTAATTGTAGTTCTTTCAGTTCTTCTTCTGTTGGTGGATTTTCAGGGGTTTTGAAAACAGACCAACCAACCGATGCTATCGAACAGAACGCACCTATAAAAAACGAGTAATACACCCAAGTTGGAATCCCAGATTCAGAACCGCCCCCAAATTTTTTCTGAAAAATAAATAAAGATAAGTTGGCCAAAGTAATTCCGGCTCCTACAAATAAACTCTGCATTTGGAATCCGAAAGTTTGTTGAGTTTCTGGTAATTTATCGCCTATGAATGCACGATAAGGTTCCATTGCGGTATTGTTTGCAGCATCTAAAATCCATAATAAACCTGCAGCCATCCAAAGTGATGAACTGAATGGGAATGCAAACAATGCTAAACTACAAAATATTGCTCCCAATAAAAAAAAGGGTTTTCTGCGTCCCCATTTTGGTGACCAAGTTTTGTCGCTGATTGCACCAATTAGTGGTTGAATAAGCAATCCAGTAACTGGACCTGCCAAATTGAGAATCGGCAACTGATCTGCATGTGCTCCCAAAAAAGAATAGATTGGATTGATAGCGGTTTGCTGCAATCCAAAACTATACTGAATTCCGAAAAATCCCACATTCATATTGAAGATTTGCCAAAAAGTCATTTTTGGAAGTTTCGATTTTATGGTAGTAAGGTTCATTTTTGGGTATATTTTGTTTAATAAAATTAATAAAAATTGGGTTTCTGCGGAATTTTTTAATTAAAAAAATCGGATAAAAAAAATAAGAATATTTTTTGGAAAAAAGGGTGGAATAATTCCGAAAAACCATTCCACCCAGAACTAAAACTTAATTGTATGAAAAATACTTGATTATAAATCCACTCTTAAACTCATACTGATCGATCTACCAGGAAGTGGACGACCACGTACAATTCCGTTGCTAGGTAAAGATCCTTCTTCTGCTTCTGTAACACCAATTGCATTGAATACGTTGTTACCATTTAAGCTTACATTCAAGTTTTTAAGAACTTGGTAAGAAATATATGGATTTACCAATACATAACTTGGCATAACCAATTTGTTGCTATCTTGAGCAAATGTTTTAGAAGAACCTATCAAGAAAAATCCTGCAGATAATTTTTCAACATTTACGTTTGGATTTAGAGAGTACATAAATTTCGGAGTTCTACGTGGCGTGTTACCAATAATGGTTTTGTCTATAGCATCATCAATTTTTGCGCTGGTATACGTAAGACCACCTCTAATATCAAACATAGGGCTGAATTTGTAATATCCATCTAATTCTACACCAACTGATTTGTATTTGTTTTCGGTTTTCTTTTGGGAGGTAGCTTCGTAGTTTGCTTCTACAGTATTTGCAACAAATAGAGTGGTATTCAAGAAATAATTATTTGCTCTTAATTTGTAACCACCTTCAAACTGATTTACAAAATTTACTTTAACTGCATCTAGAGCTGGATCATTGGTATTGGTATATTGATAACCATTAGGATTACTAATTGAATTATAAGTGTTGAATAATATTCTGTCTGCAGAGGCACTACCTCCTTTGCTGATTCTTGCAAATAATGCGTTTCTGTTATTCAACGCGTAATTTGCACCTACTGAATAAGACAAATATTTGTAATCGTAATTAACTGGTGTTAAATTGCTAGTAGAAATTGTGGCAACATTTACTTCATTTGGATCTATGTTACCATTTTGGTTCATATCTATCGTGTCAGTAGTTCCGTTTCCACCAGAAAAATTACCATTTACTTTACCTATGTCATAACGCAAACCTGCATCTAGAGTCAAATTATCTACAGCGGTAACTTCTATTTGACCATAAGGTGCAGTTACATCATATTTGGTATTGTAATTTCTTTGGCAGCAATTTCCCCAAGCTGGAGTTCCATATGCAACAAGTCCGTTTGGTGACAAGTTTTGTCCAGCTACATTTTTCACTTCTATCATTCTTGCATTGTTATCGCTAACTTCTTGCAAATAAGAGTTCCAATGCCAAGACATATTTACGTTTTGGAAACTTTTGTATAAACCTGCGTTTATTTTTACCCCATCAAATTTTTTGGAAATACTTAAATTGTTGACCAAATTATTGAAATTATTCAATTTGGTGTTGAACAAGTGGACCAACATATAATTTGCTGAAGTAGAAGCAACGGTATTAGTTCCTGCGTAAACTGCAGAATTGTAACCAGCAACAGAACCTATAATATCATTATAAGAACCTACATTTGCTGGGAAAGGTGCTATAAATTGACCTCCGTTTACAGAATATCTGATTTTTTCTTCTAATTTCCAACCGTCTGCAATATTGTAATTGAGTTCTGCTCCTAAAGATTTAGATAAAGAGCGCATTCCGTCTGCAACATCACTTTCTATGATGTTTCCGTTTCCACCCATAGTTCTGTCTATCGGGAAATTTACGGTTTGCATAGCACCAGTAAGTGCATCATAATTGGCAAGAGATTCCCATTTCGGATCAGCATCGGTACCAGTAACTTTCATTGGCATTGGCATATATGCTGCAGTTCTGTCATCTAATAATTTAGCATATACTCTTACAGAACCTCTTTCAAATTTTTTCAAAAATGAAATTCTGAACTGTCCACCAAAATTTGAGGTAAAGCCAGTTTTTCTAGGTCCGTCACCTGATCTGAAAAATCCACCAAGACTTACAAATGTATTGTCGTTGATCGGAGTTCCGTAATCGAAATCAGTTCGGTAGTTTTTGTAGTTGAGTCCAATTTGTTGTGTTAAACTACCACCTTCTTTCTCACCAGTTTTGGTAATAAAGTTGATGATACCTGCAGGTGAATTACTTGCAAAGATAGATGCAGAACCTCCTCTCAAAGCTTCAACTCTAGATACAAAACTATCAAATCTAGTAAATTGATCTTGCGTAGCAAAAGCCATATCTCCAAATTGCAATACAGGTAAACCATCTTCTTGAATAAGCAAATATCTAGAACCACCAGCTGAAACGGGAACACCACGAACTGTAAGGTTAGAATTTCCTTCACCACCAGAAGATTCAGCACGTACTCCAGGAATGGTTCTGAAAATTTCAGCAGTTGTTCTTGGTGCTGCATTGATGATTTCCTTCATTTTCAAAGTAGAAATAGAAGTAGACGTTTTGATTGATGCTTTTGCAGAAGCATTACCTGTGATTACCACATCATCTATTGTTTTGGTTTTTACCGAATCTTTCTCGGCAGATTGTGCAAACATAAATGCACCGATACTCATAGTAGAAAGTATCAGGATTTTCTTACGAAGTAATTGATTGTTCATAATTTCAATTTTTTTTTGATTGAGGTAAATGTATTTTTTTATTGTAATCAAATTGCACTTTTTTAGATGTATAAAGTTTTTCTGTAAACTCAAACGTTTGCGCAAACGTTTGTGGTGAATAAGTTTCCATAAAAATTAACATTTTTTAAGATATAAATTTTTAAAATTAACATAAAATTAACAAATTATTAATTTAAATTGAGCTTTGATTTTACCAAAAGTAGCTTCTAAAATCTATTTTATTTAATTCTCTTTAGCTTTCAAGAATAATTTATGGTATATTTGGGCATAATAATGTCCATTTCTATTTATAATTATTAATGATGATAATAAATAGTGTTATATTAAGAATAATTTGCATCTATAAATATATATGAAGCGAACCACCATAAAAGATATTGCAGAAAAACTACAAATCAATATTTCTACCGTTTCTAGAGCATTGAGCAATCATCCTGATATCAGTGATCCAGTGAAAGCCAAAGTACGAGAAATGGCAGAATTGCTACATTATCACCCGAGTGATTTTGCGATTAATTTTCGTAAAAAATCGAGTAAAGTAATCGGACTGATTATCCCGAAATTATCGATGTTTTTTATACCTAGTATTATTGAAGGTATTTCAGCAAAACTGAACAATGATGGTTATAAATTTTTTATACTCTCCTCTGAAGAAAGTTTAGAAATAGAAGCCGAAAATCTCTTAACCTGCTCCAATTCTCGTGTAGATGGTATTTTGATTTCCCTTACCAAAGAAACCAAAAGTTTAGACCATTTCAAAATAGCCGAAGATTTGGGAATTCCGGTAGTGATTTTTGATAAAAGTATAGATCAGAAACTTTTTGATCAGGTGTTATTTGATAGTGTAGATTCTGCAGAACGCTGTGCCGAAAGACTAATTAATGATGGTTGCCAAAAAATTTTGGCGATTTTCGGTAACGAAAATTTAGAAATTACCGAAAAAAGAAAATTGGCTTTTACCAAAAAAATGCAACTTCACCCCAATATCAAATGCAAAATTATTCACTCAGATTCTGCTGAAATTGCCAAAGAAAAAACGGAACTAATTTTAGATTATGAAGATTTTGATGGTTTTTTTGCCATGAGCGACGAAATTTTGGCAGGACTCAATATTGCATTGGTGAACAGAAATATCGCCATCAAAGAAAAGAAGGTAATAGCAATAAGCGAAGGAATTTTACCAAAATACCTAAATTCTAGTTACGAATTCGAAAAAAACGATGGCCTGAAAATGGGGGTAAAAGCAGCCGAAATTCTGTTAGACAAAATCATTAATAGCAAAGAATCTGGTGTTGCGCAATTTTATCTTATATAGTAATGAATTATTTATTCATACAAGATTCCAGAGAATCTGCCCCGAAATAGAGTACAACCAACCACAATAAACCTTTTACGGTAAAAAAAATCAAACCACCAATTCCGACTTTTTTCAGCCAAGAATTTAGTTTTTCTTTTTTGCTTGGTTCTGTTGAGTTCATCTGCTATTTTTTTTCAAAATTAAAAAATAATTTCCAAACAATGGTTTCACTTTAGTTTTTTGGTGCAAATTTTCAATTCAAATTTGGCTTTTTCTTGCAGTTACTGTTCTATTATTACCTCAATTTGGTGAAAATTTTACTAAAAAACTTTGTTTTATGTTAAAAATTAGCCATTTTTAAAAAAATCACGAAAAATTTTCATTAAATCTATTTAAAATTCTTCTTTCGGTAAATATTTTTTATATTTACGACATCTCAAAAGAATAATATATAATGACAACTTCTGTTGATTTCGGTATCGAAAAAACACTCCAAAATTTAGGCATTAATAAAGAAAATCTAGGAACTTCTACTGGTAGTAATTGGTTTTCTAGTGGTTCATCTATTGCATCTTATTCGCCTACAGATGGCGAATTCATTGCCAAAGTACAAGCTTCTACGGTAGAAGATTATCACAAAACTATAGAAATTGCAAAAAAAGCATTTCTGGAATTCAGATTAATTCCAGCTCCTAAACGTGGCGAATTGGTAAGACAATTTGGGCAAAAACTCCGTGAGAAAAAAGAAGATTTAGGAAAACTGGTCTCTTATGAAATGGGAAAATCTCTGCAAGAAGGTTTCGGAGAGGTACAAGAAATGATTGATATTTGTGATTTTGCAGTCGGACTTTCTCGTCAGTTACAAGGTTTCACTATGCATTCCGAAAGACCAGGACATCGTATGTACGAGCAATATCATCCTCTCGGAATTGTGGGAATTATTTCGGCTTTCAATTTTCCGGTTGCAGTTTGGTCTTGGAATACAGCACTTGCTTGGATTTGTGGAAATGTTTGCGTGTGGAAACCATCAGAAAAAGCGCCACTTTGTGGAGTTGCTTGTCAGAAAATTATAGCAGAAGTTTTGACTGAAAATAATTTACCAGAAGGAATTTCTTGCCTAATCAATGGTAATTACGAAATCGGGGAATTGATGACACACGATAAAAACGTGAATCTTGTTTCGTTCACAGGTTCTACAAGAGCTGGGAGAAAAGTAAATACCGTAGTTGCAGAACGTTTCGGGAAAACTATTTTGGAATTGGGTGGTAACAATGCCATCATTATTTCTAAAGATGCCGATCTCGATATGTCTATTATAGGTGCGGTTTTCGGAGCAGTAGGAACTGCAGGTCAACGTTGTACTTCTACCAGAAGATTAATCATTCATGAATCTGTTTATGATGAGGTGAAAAACCGTTTGGTAAAAGCCTATTCTCAACTTAAAATAGGAAATCCTTTAGACCAAAATAATCACGTTGGTCCATTAATTGACCAAGATTCAGTACAAAATTACCTAAATTCTATAGAAAAATGCAAAAAAGAAGGCGGAAAATTTGTGGTAGAAGGTGGTGTTTTAGAAGGAGATAATTTTAGTTCTGGTTGTTATGTAAAACCATGTATTGCAGAAGTAGAAAACCATTTCGCAATTGTACAACACGAGACTTTTGCGCCTATTTTATACCTAATGAAATACCAAAATTTGGAAGAAGCCATCGCAATGCAAAACGATGTTCCGCAAGGTTTGAGTTCTGCAATTATGACTAATAATTTGAGAGAATCAGAACTTTTCCTTTCGCATGCTGGTTCAGACTGCGGAATTGCCAATGTCAACATTGGGACTTCTGGTGCAGAAATTGGCGGTGCATTTGGTGGAGAAAAAGAAACAGGAGGTGGTAGAGAATCAGGTTCAGATTCCTGGAAATTCTATATGCGCAGACAAACCAATACCATCAATTATACCACAAGTTTACCTTTAGCACAAGGAATAAAGTTTGATTTATAAATAAATTTATTGAAAAATTAAAAGATTAAAAGATTTAGAAATTTTGGAAATATTAAATTTTCAAATTTCCACATTTTAATCTTTTCAAAATAAAAAAGAAATGAACAAAACAATAGAACTCAGTCCAGAAATTACGGGCAACAAAGTAAAAGCGTCTTTAGGAAAACATATTTTAGCCGATGGTTTTGATTTCGTTTTAGATTACGAAAATTGCCAAGGTTCTTGGATTGCCGATAAATTAACTGGCGAAAAATTCCTAGATATGTTCTCTATGTTTGGATCTGCATCAGTTGGTTACAACCATCCTTATATTGTAGGTAAAGCAGATTGGTTAGGTAAAAATGCGGTTTTCAAACCAACAATGAGCGATGTCTATACCGAAGAATACGCCAATTTTATGGATGTTTTCAGTAGAGTAGCTATTCCTACAGAATTGCCTTATTGCTTCTTTGTAGAAGGTGGTGCGTTAGCTGTAGAAAACGCCTTGAAAACAGCTTTTGACTGGAAAACCCGAAAAAATTGGTTAAAAGGTAGTAAAACCGAAGGTTCAGTTGCCATCCATTTCAAGCAAGCATTTCACGGTAGAAGTGGCTACACTTTGAGTTTGACCAACACTTCAGATCCTAGAAAATATCAATATTTTCCACTCTTTGATTGGCCAAGAATCATCAATCCGAAATTACATTTCCCAATTACCGAAGAAAACCTTCAAGAAACCATCAAAAATGAGCAATTAGCCTTATTAGAAATAGAACAAGCCATTTTGTTGAATCCTGAAAAATGTTCGTGCATCATCATAGAAGTTATTCAAGCAGAAGGTGGTGACAATCATTTCAGACCAGAATTTTTGAAACAATTGCGCAAAATTTGTGATGAGAATGAGATGCTCCTTATTTTTGATGAAGTACAAACCGGAATCGGAATTACAGGTAAAATGTGGGCATACCAAAACTTTGATGTGATTCCAGATGTAATTTCTTTTGGCAAAAAAACCCAAGTTTGTGGGATTTTGGCAAGTAAAACCAAACTCGACGAAGTAGAACACCACGTATTTGCAGAAAGTTCGCGCATCAATTCGACTTTTGGTGGTAATTATATAGATATGCTGCGTTTTCAGTTGGTTTTAGAAGTAATAGAGCAAGAGCAATTGCTGAATCAGGTGAATGAAACTGGCGCTTATTTACTCAATGGTTTGCAAGAATTGCAAAAAAAATATCCAAATTTGATTTCCAATGCACGAGGAAAAGGTTTGATGTGCGCATTTGATTTACCAAACGGAACAATCCGTGGTGAATTTCAGGAAAAAATGTTCGAAGAAAAAGTAATCGTGCTAGTTTGTGGTGACCAATCAATCAGGTTTCGCCCACACCTGAATGTTAGCAAAGAAGATTTGCAAATTGCAATCGATAGAATCGACAAAATTGCAGCAACTTATTAATATTTTATTTTCATTAATGAAAATTGCATTATAAAAACTACAAAAACGGAAAATTTATTTTCCGTTTTTTTAATTTAAATCTAAAAATTAATAAAATATATATAAGAAAACAAAAGTTTGAAATCCAACGGATTTCATCTTGAAAATCTTTGATTTTCAAACTTTTATATTCTTTTGTAGGTTTTAATTGATCAAATTTCTTTTGTCGCTTTTGTGGTTAAAAAAAAGGTAGTCTTCCAAAGTTTTTTTAACAAAAATTTTGAAAATCGTGAAAAATAGAGTACTTTAGCCAATCAAAAAAAGCAAATAGTATGGAAGCACAAACACCAAAAGTATCGGTTTTCGAAACTGCGGAAATGGTAGAAATGCAAATTGTAAAAAAGAAATTAGTAGATGCAGGAATAGCTGGTTCTATTAAAAATACTTATCTGAATCCGCTATTATCTACACCTACTGCAACAGCACTGAAATTAGAAGTAAATATTCACGATGAGCAAAAAGCATTTGCTATTATAGATGATTATTTAAGAGCAAAAGAGAATTAATTTTTAATTAAAAAATTAGAAAACAGTATTGAATATTTTGGGGGATTAGCTCATCTGGCTAGAGCGTTAGACTGGCAGTCTAAAGGTGGTCGGTTCGATCCCGATATCCTCCACAAAAAGCGTTTCGCAAGAAGCGCTTTTTTTATTATATTTGAATTTCAAAAAAATTGATGAAAAATAGTATCATTTTATTTTTAGTAGGTATTTTTTTGATTTCTTGTCACTCAAGAAGTACCGTTTCTTCGGGTAAAAAAAATACTAAAAGTAAAACGATAGCTAAAGTTGAAGTTAACAAAAATCTGAACTCCAGTTTTGATGGTAAAAATTCTAAAAAAGTAAACCAACTTTTACAATCTGCGGATAATTACATAGGAACTCCCTATAAATTTGGTGGTATGTCAGGTTCAGGATTTGATTGTTCAGGATTTGTACTCACTGCATTTCAGGAAAATGACTGTCAATTACCTCGCCGTTCCGAAGATCAAGCAAAAGAAGGTCGAGAAATCAATATAGATGATGTAAAACCAGGAGATTTACTATTTTTTGCCACTTCTGGGAACGGAAAAGTTTCGCACGTTGCCATTGTTCACGACATCAGTTCTGATGGAGAAATCAATTTTATACATGCATCAACTTCAAAAGGTGTGATGATTTCTTCGCTCAACGAAAAATATTGGAACAAGGCGTTTCTGTTTGCAAGAAGAGTGGATTTTTAGTTATGAGTTATGAAGTGTCTGATATCTAACATCTGAAATCTAACATCTAACATCTTTCATCTATAATTTCGTATTTTTGTCAATCTGAAAAAAGGAATAGTATAATTTCTAAATTTCTAAATCTTTTAATCATTAATAAAAAAATATGTCTTTACAACCAATCATCGAAAATATTTGGGAAAACCGAGAATTATTACAAAATCCTGATTCACAAGCTGCTATTCGTGAGGTAATTCGTCAATTAGATTTGGGCGAATTGCGTGTTGCAGAGCCTACAGAAACTGGCTGGAAAGTGAATGAATGGGTGAAAAAAGCAGTGGTAATGTATTTCCCAATTCAGAAAATGGAAACCATAGAAGTTGGGCCGTTTGAATTTCACGACAAAATGCCATTGAAAAGAAATTACGCCGAAAAAGGAGTAAGAGTGGTTCCACACGCAGTTGCAAGAGAAGGTGCATATATTGCTTCTGGTGTTATTTTGATGCCGAGTTATGTGAATATTGGTGCATATGTAGATTCAGGAACCATGGTTGATACTTGGGCGACAGTTGGTTCTTGCGCACAAATTGGCAAAAATGTACATTTAAGTGGTGGAGTTGGTATTGGTGGAGTTTTAGAACCATTACAAGCTGCTCCTGTAATTATAGAAGACGATTGTTTCGTAGGTTCCAGATGTATTGTGGTAGAAGGTGTTCACGTAGAAAAAGAAGCGGTTTTGGGAGCAAATGTGGTTCTTACAGCATCTACCAAAATTATAGATGTTACAGGTGAAACTCCAGTTGAAATCAAAGGTAGAGTTCCTGCAAGATCTGTGGTAATTCCGGGTAGTTATACCAAGCAATTTCCTGCAGGTGAATACCAAGTTCCGTGTGCTTTGATTATTGGGAAACGTAAAGAATCAACCGACAAAAAAACCTCTCTGAATGACGCTTTGCGTGAAAACAACGTCTCGGTATAAATTTTTGCGGTAATGAAACAGAAATTTCTACAATTTATTTCTAAACCTATTTATATTTATTGCATTTACCTTGTGGTAAGTGCTTTATCTGCTTTTGCAAAATTTAGAAGTGGTCCACTTAGTTACAACAATTACCTGATATTCAAGAATGTATTTACCAATACCATTAATCAGCGGAGTTTGTATGCGTTGTATCCCGATGTACATTTTGACTCCAATCATTACGGTATTTTTTTCAGTATTCTGATTGCTCCATTTGCTTTGTTACCAGATTGGCTGGGAATAATTTTGTGGAATGTTGCCAATGCTTTTGTTTTTATATTTGCGGTGCATAAATTGCCATTTTCTGATGCAAAAAAATCATTTTTTGCGTGGCTTTGCTTGCAAGAATTTATTACTGCAGCTGTAAGTTTGCAGTTCAATATCGCTCTTACTGGTTTGCTGATGCTATCAGCAACCTATATTTATGATCGACAAGAAACCAAATCTGCAATCGCTATTTTGATTGGCTTTTTTGTAAAATTATACGGAATTGCAGGTCTTTCTTCATTTTTCTTTATTAAAAATAAAAAAAAAATTATCATTTCAATACTTATTTTTGGGGTGGTATTTTTATTATTACCAATGTTGATTTCTAGTCCACATTTTGGGTTGCAATCGTATCAAGATTGGTTGGTTTCATTAACCGAAAAAAACAACAGCAATCAAGTGTTAGGAAATAGACAAGATTATTCATTGATGGGGATTGTTCGTAGAATTTCTGGTCATGCCGAAATTTCTAACTTGGTATTTTTAGTTCCTGGAATTTTTATTTTTGCATTACCATATCTACGAATAAAACAATACAAAAATTTGCCATTCCAGTTGATGATTTTGGCTTCTACATTGTTGTTTGTAGTGCTTTTCAGTTCCAGTTCAGAATCTCCTACTTATATAATTGCAGTTGCAGGTGTGATGATTTGGTTTCTTATTCAACAAAAAAAATCTGCTCTTACCATTGCATTACTTATATTTGTAATCGTATTGACTTGTTTTGGCTTTTCGGATTTGTTCCCGAAATTCATCAAAGAAGAATACATTATGAAATATTCACTGAAAGCTTTGCCTTGTTGTTTGGTTTGGTTTCGAGTGATGTATGAATTATTGACCAAAAATTTTGAAAAAGACTATTGTTTAACCTAAATATGAAAAAAATTTCCATCGTAATACCTGCACACAATGAGGAAGGCAATGTTTTTTTGATTCATCAGAGAATTAAAGAAGTGTTTGCCAATATGAAAGGGTATTCTTTTGAAATTATTTTTGTGAATGATGGAAGTCGTGACCAAACCCAAGCGAAATTAGAAGAATTGGCAGCACAATTTGAGGAAGTGAAATTTTTAGAATTTTCTAGAAATTTCGGACATCAACCTGCCGTGAAAGCAGGCCTGGATTTTGCCAACGGAAATGCCGTGATTTCTATGGATGCCGATTTGCAACATCCACCAGAATTGATTCCTGAAATGATTGCAAAGTGGGAACAAGGTTACGATTTGGTTTATACGGTAAGAAAATACGCTGAAAATGTGTCTTTTTTCAAAAAATTTACTTCTAATTTATATTACGATATCATTTCTAAATTATCTGATTTTGAGTTTGAAAAAGGCGTTTCAGATTTCAGATTAATGGATGCAAAAGTGGTGGAAGTGATGCGAAATATGACCGAATCTGATCTTTTCTTGCGTGGAATGGTAAAATGGATGGGCTACAAACAAATTGGGATTCCTTATGTTGCACAAGACCGATATTCTGGAGAATCCAAATATAATTTCAGTAGAATGTTCAGATTGGCTCTTACAGGAGTTACTTCTTTCAGTGTAAAACCATTATATATAGCTGCTTATCTTGGATTTTTGTTTTCCGGACTTTCAGTTTTGGTGTACATTCCGTATGTAATTTATGCCTTCGTTTCGGGAACCGAAATTTCTGGTTGGGCTTCATTAATAATGACAGTAGTTTTTTTTGGTGGTGTTCAGCTCATTATTATGGGAATTTTTGGGATGTATCTTGGCAAAATTTTCAAACAAGTAAAAGAAAGACCTAATTATATCGTCCGTTCCAAAAATTTTTAAATGATTTTATTGAGTTTTGATATCGAAGAATTTGATATGCCTTTGGAATACAAAGGCGAAATTCCTTTTGATCAGCAAATCGCCATATCCAGAAAAGGAACCGAAAATATATTAAATGTATTAAAAAAACACGACGTAAAAGCCACCTTTTTTTCAACCGTAGTTTTTGCCGAAAACAATATAGCTTTAATCGAAAGATTGCTTGCAGAAGGTCACGAATTAGCTTCTCACACTTGGTTTCACTCCCAATTTGAAGTAGCAGATTTACAAAAATCCAGAGAACGATTAGAAGATTTATTTCGTGTAAAAGTAACTGGTCTCAGAATGCCAAGAATGATGCCTATAAATGAAACTGCGGTGAAAAACGCTGGTTACGAGTATAATTCGTCTATCAATCCTACTTTTTTACCAGGTAGATACAATAATTTAGGTGTTTCTAGAACGTATTTTCTGCAAGATGGAGTGATGCAAATTCCGGCATCGGTTTCACCTAATTTCAGAATTCCACTATTTTGGTTGAGTTTTCATAATTTTCCACTGGATTTTTATAAAAAATTATCCAAAGATGTTTTGAAAAAAGATCGTTACCTCAATATCTACTTTCATCCTTGGGAATTTGCAGAGATTACTAATCCGAAATTCAAATTACCAAAATTTACCACCAAAAATACGGGAAATGCAATGATAGAAAGATTTGATGATTATTTGACTTGGTTGCGAAACAATCAATATCAATTTGGAACCATTCAAGAATTTTTAGAAAATTTGAAATAATGAAAATCTCTTTCGATGCCAAAAGATTTTTCCATAACAATTCGGGTTTAGGCAACTATTCACGAGATTTAGTGCGTATTTTGGCAACCTATTTCCCTGAAAACGATTACCTGCTTTTGGCAGAAAAACCAAGCGAAAAAGGCAAAGAAATTTTGGAATTACCCAATGTTTCTTACCAAAAAATATCCAAGGGATTTTTGGCAAGGCAAAACAAAATGGGGAAAGATGCGCAAAACGAAAATGCAACGATTTTTCACGGACTTTCTGGTGAATTGCCTTTAAAATGGAACAAAAAACCCATCAAAAAAATTGTAACTATTCACGACCTTATTTTTGTACGATATCCGAAATTGTACTCTTGGTTTGATCGCAAAATTCATTTCTGGAAATTCAAAAAAGCGGCAGAAACAGCCGATTTGGTGGTGGCTATTTCAGAACAGACCAAAAAAGACATCATTCAATTTCTAAAAATTCCTGAATCTAAAATTTCGGTAGTTTATCAAGGTTGTCACGCTGCTTTCAAAGAAAAATATTCTGAGGAATTTCTTCATCAAACCAAAAAAAAATTCAACTTACCTGAAAGATTTATCCTGAATGTAGGTACCATAGAAGAACGTAAAAACCTGTTAAATGTACTTAAAGCACTGAAAGACACCGAAATTCCACTCGTGGTAGTTGGTAAGAAAAACAAGAAATATTTCAAAAAAATTGAACAATTTTTAAAGAAAAATAGGGTAGAAGTTCATTTTTTAGAAGGAGTTTCTATGCAAGAATTAGCTGCAATTTATCAATTAGCCGATATTTTTGTGTACCCAAGTTTGTTTGAAGGTTTCGGAATCCCAATTATTGAAGCACTTTTTTCCGGAACTGTTGTTGTTACGAGCAATACAAGCAGTTTACCTGAAGCTGGTGGTAAAGATTCTGTGTACATTAATCCACAGAATGTGGCAGATTTACAATCGAAATTGCTGCATTTGTGGAACAATGAGGCAGAGAGAAATCGCCGTGTAGAAATGAGTTTAGAATATGTTCAACAATTTTCTGATGAGAACATTGCCAAAAATTTAGCAAAGATTTACCAATAAAAAAATCCTAAATTTTTTAGGATTTTGTTTATATAAGTAAAAGAACTTATTAGCTACTTATTTTCGACTTAATTTCTAAAATCTAGCTTCTAACACTATTTATTAATAATAATTTTTTGTGAGGTAAACTCATTACCTATTTTAATTTTACCTAAGTAATTTCCTACAGGAAGCGAAGAAACATCAATTCTTTTCTGGTTTTCAGTTTTCAAAACTAATTTCCCAGAAGCATCAAAAATTTCAAAAGTAAAATCTTTCGAAATTGAGCTCGGTATAACAATATTAATAATATCTGAAGTTGGATTTGGATACACTTGTATTTGCGCTAATAAATTAGATTCTGAAGCAATTTCTGTGGTAGAAAGCACCGTACTTGCAACCGCAAAATGTTGTAATGCTCCCATTGCTGCTTTTGCAACATTGTAAACATATACAAGATCCATATTGGCTAAAGTGTCATTAGCAGTGTGTCTATAAGGACTTTCATTATACTCAAAAAGACCAGTAATTACTTCATTATTCGATTCAAAAGGCATATAATCTGAAGCATATGCATAGGATAAATTGGTTTGCAAAGGCGAATAAAGTGTAACACAATTCATAAGTTCTTGTGTAACGGTATTACTTGCAGCATTATTGGTAGAAGGAGGACTATCTTCATCTCTTTCGCAGGTAATAGTATTATTGGTTTGTCCAGAAACACCACCTACTTCATCTATATTGAAAACTACTTTGATATTCATTTTTGGAGAAGTAGCATTTACCACACTTTGAACATAATGCTGACTTCCGTATAATCCCTGTTCTTCACCAGAAAAATGAATAAATTTTATTGAATATTCTGTAGGAACATCTTTCAATATTCTTGCCATTTCCAAAATCATAGCTGTTGCCGTACCATTATCATTGGCTCCAACACCATTTATGGTATCGTAATGTCCACAAATAATAACAAACTTGTCAGGATAAAGCGTTCCTGTTTTAGTAACAATTAAATTTTTAGATGAAGTAGTACCAAAGGTAAAAGGATCTTCTGAAATTTGAGATGCTGTAAACCCAAAAGATTGGTATTTTGATTTTAGCCAATTAAAAGCATTTACGTTGTTTGCAGAGCCCGTAGTTTTTACTCCGAAATTTACAAAATCAAGTAAATTATTATTAATATTGGTTTGTGAAATTTGGCTAGTACGATCTGCGTAAACTTGTATAAAAGATTGTGCAGAAAACGCATATGAGAATAATAAAAAGGGAAAGAACAGTATTTTTTTCATAAATATATTTTTTTTTTTGATTATCCGTTTAATTACCCATCCCTGTAATGTTAGCAATAATAAGCCTATCAAAGAGTTTTTCTCCAAAATAACGACGATTAAG
>CALFIE010000026.1 GCA_937876095.1 uncultured Flavobacteriales bacterium
TAGGTATAGAAGCAGGACAAACAGCTCCTGTAGACGCTATGTTGGCCATAATTGGAAATGAAGGAGAAGATATTTCTGGATTACTTAATGGAACTCCAAAAAGTGCAGATACTTCAAACGAAGTAAAAGAAACCGTTACAGAAACCAAACAAAGTAATAATGCTGTAGAAATACCTGCTGGTGTAAAAGTAATTACAATGCCTCGTTTAAGCGACACCATGACAACAGGTACTGTTGCAACATGGCTTAAAAAAGTAGGAGATACCGTAAAAGAAGGCGACATACTAGCTGAAATTGAAACCGATAAAGCGGTACAAGATTTCGAAGCAGAAAATGCCGGAACTTTGTTATACATAGGTACAGAAGAAGGAAATTCTGCACCAGTAGATTCTGTTTTGGCAATCATAGGAAATCCAGGCGAAGATATTTCTGCACTGAAATCTCCGAAAAGAGACGAAGGAATTTCTGAAAAAACAAGAGAAAAGAAAATTGACGACGAACACAAAACCGAAAATCAGTCTACCAGTATAGAACAAACTATCGCAGCAATTCCTGAAGGTGTAGAAATAATCACCGTACCAAGATTATCTGATACCATGACCGACGGAAAAGTCGCAAAATGGCATAAAAATGTAGGTGATTCGGTAAAAGAAGGCGAAATTTTAGCAGAAATTGAAACCGATAAAGCAGTACAGGATTTCGAAGCGGAATTTGTAGGAACACTGCTTTACCAAGGTGTAACCGAAGGTAATTCTGCACCAGTAGATAGTATTTTGGCAATTATTGGTCCAGCTGGAACTGATATTTCAGCCATCATTGCTTCTGGTGGAAAAATAATTTCTAACGCACCAAAATCGGTAGAAAAAGTTGCAGAAATTGCAGTTGCAAGTGAAGCGAAACAATCTGTTGAAGTAATTTCTGCAAATTCAAATGAAAGAGTTGCGATTTCACCATTAGCAAAAAATATGGCAACCGAAATAGGAGTGGACATTCGCTCCATAAAAGGAAGTGGAGAAAATGGTAGAATTGTAAAAAAAGATATCGAAAATTATCAGCCAAGTAGTTCAACTGCAGCAGTTGCAGGTTTAGCCGCAGTTGCAGCGCCACAAATGGCGATGAATTTTGTACAAGGTGTAGATTCTGAAACACCGAATTCACAAGTTAGAAACATCATTGCAAAACGCTTATCCGAAAGTAAATTTACTGCGCCTCATTATTATTTGATGGTGGAAATAAATATGGATAAAGCCATTGAAATAAGAACAGAACTCAATGCAATGCCAGAAACTAAGGTTTCTTTTAATGATATGTTGATCAAAGCAACTGCTTTGGCTCTTAGATCGCATCCGCAAGTAAATTCTTCTTGGGCAGGAGATAAAATAGTACATCATGGCAACATCAATATCGGAATGGCAGTCGCAATTCCTGATGGTTTGGTAGTTCCGGTGCTTAAAAACGCTGATCAAATGAGTTTCCAACAAATTTCTGCAAATGCCAAAGATTTGGGAACGAGAGCAAAATCCAAAGGTTTGAAAGCCAATGAAATGGAAGGTTCAACCTTTTCTGTATCTAATTTAGGAATGTTTGGTATAGAAACTTTCACCTCCATCATTAATCAGCCGAATTCTTGTATACTTTCTGTTGGAGCAATTATCGAAAAACCAATCGTAAAAAACGGACAAATTGTAGTTGGTAATACCATGAAATTGTCCCTTGCTTGCGACCATAGAGTAGTAGATGGTGCAACTGGAGCGCAATTTTTGCAAACACTCCGCACTTATCTAGAAAGTCCTTTGAAAATGTTTTTGTAAAAAAAGCAGAACAATAAAATCATTAATCCTTTCATTTTTTTTGAAAGGATTTTTTTTAGGATTAATGTCTAGACTAGTAATGAAATATCAAATCAATTCACTATTTTTGGAACTATGATTTTAGCAAAAAATATTCATAAATCGTTTGGCGATTTAGAAGTCTTGAAAGGAGTTGATATCCACATAAAAACTGGTGAAGTTGTATCTATTGTAGGGGAATCAGGAGCAGGAAAATCCACTTTGCTGCAGATTTTAGGAACTTTGGATTCACCATCTCAACCCAAAAATTTCGGAACAGAAATCGCTCTCAACGGACAATCGTTCATAGAAATGAGTGACCGACAATTATCTAAATTTAGAAATGAAAATATAGGATTTGTATTCCAACATCATCAATTATTACCAGAATTTACGGCATTAGAAAATGTGCTTTTGCCAACCAGAATTTCTGGAAAAAATGAGAAAGAATCGCTAGAAAAAGCCTACGCACTTTTCGAAGATTTGCACATTGACCACCGTTTTCATCACAAACCAAACGAACTTTCGGGTGGTGAAGCGCAACGTGTTGCCGTTGCAAGAGCGCTAATAAATTCTCCAAAAATTATTTTTGCAGACGAACCAACTGGAAATTTGGACTCCAAAAATGCAGATGGATTGCACCAATTGTTTTTTGATTTGCGCGACAAATACAATCAAACATTTGTCATTGTAACTCACAATCCAAATTTAGCAGACATTACCGACCGAAAATTGGTGATGAGAGATGGAATGATCCTTTAATTTTTTTTTTATTAAAAATAATATCAATTTATAATTAATGAGAACTCCATTTCTCTTTCTACTCGTATTTTTCTTGTTTTCCTGCACCGGAAAATCACAAGAAGCGAAACGAATGTCTCCAATTCCGAAAGAGAAAATTCAGGAAGTGAAATCTTTTGTTTCTGGTAAAAATTACAATCAAAATTTGGCAATTTTCATTAATTTCAAAATTCCATCTGGTTCTTATCGTTTTTTTATTTATGACCTTAAAAATGATATAATTGTAGAAAAAGCCATCGTTTCTCACGGTTCTGGTTCTGTAGTTCCTAATTCTACTGCATTGCGTTTTAGTAATACAGTAGGTTCTTACCAATCTTCGTTAGGAAAATATGCAATTGGTAGTTCTTATGTTGGTACTTTTGGGAAATCCTATAGATTAACTGGGCTAGATTCTAGCAATAGCAATGCGCTGAAACGTGCAATTGTACTGCATTCTTACGATTGTATTGGCGATGTAGAAACTTCAGAACTTGCATGTTTGAGTTTGGGTTGTCCTATGTTGTCTAAAAAATTCTTCAAAGTAGCCGAAAAATATATTGACACTAGTAAAAAGAAAATAATCTTGTACGCTTTTTATTAATCAAACCGATTTTTTCAATTTTCATTTAAAACAAAAAATTGAAATTTGTATCTTTGATGTTCATCAATTAAGTACAGCCAATACGAAAACTCCTATGTCTATAAAATTTCTTGCAGAAGATGACCGACCACGAGAAAAATTTTTGCACAAAGGCAAAAATGCACTTTCAGATGCCGAACTTTTGGCGATCATACTTTCTAGCGGAAACAGAGAAGAATCGGCTGTAGAATTGGCGCGCAAAATGTTGAAATCGGTAGATAATAATTGGCACCAATTGAGTTTACTCTCCATCAATGATCTGATGAAATTTCGTGGAGTTGGCGAAGCAAAAGCAATTTCTATAGCTGCTGCTCTGGAAATTGGGCGCAGAAAAGCAGGTCAGGATTTGCCAGAAAAAACCACCATCAAAAAAAGTGAAGAAGCGTACCGAATTTTGGCGCCGTTTCTTTCAGATTTACAAACCGAGGAATTTTGGGCTATTTTTTTGAATCAAAAAAATAATATAGTGCACAAATGCAAAATTTCGCAAGGCGGAATTTCTGGCTCTACAGTAGATGCGCGTATTTTGTTTAAGTTAGCGCTCGAAAATTTTGCAACAGGAATCATACTTGCGCACAATCATCCGACTGGTGATGTACAACCAAGCCAAACCGATCTCAAAATGACCAGAGAACTTACTAATGCAGCACAAATGCTCGATATGAAAATCTTAGATCACCTGATTATTTCGCAAAATCATTATTTCAGTTTTGCAGACGAGCAATTATTATGATCCAGAAAATCAACTACCAAAACATCGATTGGGAAAAATACAACGCTTGTTTACAACAATCGGTGCAGAGAAATTTCTATGCACAAAAAGAAATTTTAGATTTTCTGTGTAAACAATGGGAAATTTTAGTTTTTGGAGATTATGAAGCAATTATGCCAATTCCAATCGTGAAAAAGTGGGGAATTAGGATTGTTCATATGCCGCTTTTTTGTCAGCAATTAGGTGTTTTTTCTCGTAAAGAAAATAGTAGTTTGAATGATGATTTTTATTATTTTTTAAATAAAAATTATGCAGTTCATTATTATGCTTTCAATGCCGATAATTGTTTTTCTACCGAGCTCCAAAAGCGAAACAATTACCAAATTTCACTAGTTGATTACTCTTTTTTAAGGAAAAAATATTTCAAAGGAAGAAAATCTACCGTAAAATCTGCACAACATTTGCAAATGAAACAAGTAGAATTGAATGATGAAACGCAGAAATTCATCGGTGAAAATTTCAAAGGATTAGATAAAGAAACTGACCAAAATTTATTTCAAAATTATCTGATTTTATTACAGGAGAAGAAATTATTGCAACTTTTCGGCAGTTTTTTGGGAGCAGAACTTACCAATTTGGCAATTACCATCTTTACACCAAATCAGATTTCTTTACTCGGATTGATTAATAAAACTGAATTCCGAAAAGAAAACGGCGCTTCTTTTTTAATTGACAGGCTCTTGCAAAAGCATATTTCAGAGAAATCATTTAATTTTATGGGAGGCTCCATTCGTGGACAAGAAGTATTTTTCAAAAGCTTTGGTGCTAAAAATTTGGAATATCCCATCATAAAAAATACTTATTTAAAGGTAATTACGAAGTTTTTCATACGGTAACTATTTTTGAAATCAAGCAAAAAAAAACTTAGTCTTGTAACCTGTAATAGATAGTGGTATTTTTCAAAAATAGTAGTATTTTTGCACACAACTTAACTTATGGCGACTATCTCAGAATATTTACCTTATGCATTTGCACTCATCATTGCGATTCCGTTTTTGGTGTTGCTTCGTCAGTTTGTGTATGCATACATTACTAAAAAAGATAAAGAACTGAAAATCTTGGGTTACACTGCAGCCAATGATAATAGAATTGGCGCTTTTGAACGGATGACTCTTTTTTTAGAAAGAATAAAACCTTCTAATTTGGTTACAAAATTTGACAAAAAACTAGAACCACACGAATTTGTGTTCCTTACGGAAAAAAGTATTCAAGAAGAGTTCGATTATAACTCATCTCAACAACTCTACATCAGCAAAACCAATTGGCAAAATTTGGTAACCAGCAAAAATAGACTGATTAGTTTGCTTCATACTACGTACGAACTAACAAGTAGCAATAGTAATTTAGACGATTTCAAAACCATTTTTCTGATGAATTATATGAATGAAGGCGACTATATCGCAGAAAATATCGAAGAATTACGAAAAGAATTACTTATTATTAATTTTAATAACTAAAGAAAAAATAAAATGATTCCAAATTTCAAAGCACATCCGTGGCACGGAATAAGCGCAGGAAATGATGCACCAGATGTGGTAAATGTATTTGTAGAAATTGTACCAAGTGATACCATAAAATATGAAGTTGACAAAGAAAGTGGCTACCTAAAAGTAGATAGGCCACAACAATTTTCTAATATTATTCCCGCTTTGTACGGATTTATACCCAGAACATATTGTCACGATGAAGTGATGGAACTTGCTGTGAGAAGTGGAGCAACTGATGTTAAAATGGGTGATCACGATCCTTTGGATATTTGTGTCTTGAGTTCACACAATATACATTCTGGTGGTATGTTGATGCAGGCAATTCCAATTGGAGGGTTCAAAATGATTGATAAAGGTGAAGCTGATGACAAAATTGTTGCAGTTATGGTAGGAGATCACGCATTTGGACATTTCAGAGATATTACAGAATTGCCACAAGCAGAAGTAAAAAGATTGATGCACTATTTCCTCACCTACAAAAATTTGCCAGACGAACCCGCAAAGTGTAGAATACAAGAAGTATATGGTACAGAAGAAGCAAAAAATGTAATTTCAGCTTCGCAAAGAGACTATGCTAACAAATTTGGCGGATAAAATTGAATGAATTTTTTCCGGCTAAAAAAGACAATTAACTTATGTTTTTTGTCTTTTTTATTAATTTTAAAAAAATTAGAAAACAGAAGCCTAAAAATTTTGAAATTTTTATGAAAATATAGGTTTTAACTTAGATTTTAGTATATTTAACACTTTATTAATACTTTACAACAAAAAATTAATCTTTTATGAATTTATTTATTTTAGTACCCATTTTTGGTATTGTTGCATTGCTTTACACCTTTATTCAAAGTTCTTGGGTGACCAAGCAAAGCGCAGGAAACGATAAAATGAAAACCATCAGTGGACACATTGCAGATGGAGCAATGGCATTTTTGCATTCTGAATACAAAATTCTAGCGTATTTTGTAGTTATTGTAGCCATTTTACTAGGAATTATGGGCTTTAGCAATGCCAATTCACATTGGAGTATTGGTCTTGCATTTGTAGTAGGCGCAATATTTTCTGCTACAGCCGGTTATATCGGGATGAAAATCGCTACCAAAGCCAACGTAAGAACTGCAGAAGCAGCTAGAACTTCGCTTTCTAAGGCGTTGAAAGTTTCTTTTACAGGAGGTTCTGTAATGGGAATGGGAGTTGCAGGTCTTGCAGTTTTAGGTTTGGGATCTTTGTTCCTAATCATTAAACAAATTTTTGCACCAGATTCACACGTAGATTCTGTAGAAATGGAACGTGCCATTGAAATTTTAACTGGTTTCTCTTTAGGTGCAGAATCTATTGCACTTTTTGCAAGAGTTGGTGGTGGTATTTATACCAAAGCAGCCGATGTTGGTGCAGATTTAGTAGGAAAAGTAGAAGCAGGTATTCCTGAAGATGATCCTAGAAATCCTGCTACTATTGCAGATAACGTAGGTGATAATGTAGGTGATGTTGCAGGAATGGGAGCTGACCTTTTCGGTTCTTATGTTGCTACTGTGCTTGCAACTATGGTTTTAGGTAGAGAAACAATGTCAAATGATGCATTTGGAGGTTTTGCACCAATTCTATTACCAATGTTGATTGCAGGAACCGGAATTATCTATTCAATCATAGGAACATTTTTTGTGAAAATTGGAGAAAATGCAGGTTTAGATACACACAAAGTACAAAACGCGCTTAATCTTGGGAACTGGGGAAGTATTGTACTTACTGCAATTTCTTCTTATTTCTTAGTAATGTATTTATTGCCCGAACATATGACTTTGCGTGGACACGAGTTCACCAACAAAGGTGTATTTGGCGCAATTATAGTTGGATTGGTAGTTGGTACATTGATGTCAATTATTACCGAATATTATACAGCAATGGGTAAAAAACCAGTTCAGAGTATTGTTAATCAATCTTCTACTGGTCACGCTACCAATATTATTGGTGGATTAGCAGTAGGAATGGAGTCTACGTTGTTGCCAATTTTGGTTTTAGCAGCTGGAATATATGGATCTTATCTTTGTGCTGGATTATATGGAGTTGCCATTGCAGCAGCTGGAATGATGGCTACAACTGCTATGCAATTAGCAATTGATGCATTTGGTCCAATCGCAGATAATGCAGGTGGAATTGCAGAAATGAGTGAATTACCAAAAGAAGTGCGTGAAAGAACAGATATTCTAGATGCAGTAGGAAATACCACTGCAGCAACAGGTAAAGGTTTTGCAATTGCTTCTGCAGCACTTACTGCTTTAGCTCTTTTTGCAGCGTTTGTTGGAATTGCCGGAATTGATGGTATTGATATTTATAGAGCTGATGTTTTGGCTGGATTATTTGTCGGAGCTATGATTCCTTTTATCTTTTCATCATTGGCAATTCGTGCAGTTGGTGAAGCTGCAATGGCGATGGTAGAAGAAGTTAGAAGACAATTCCGTGAAATTCCAGGAATTTTAGAAGGAAAAGCAGAACCAGAATACGAAAAATGTGTGGCAATTTCTACCGATGCTTCTATCAAAAAAATGCTTTTACCAGGTGCAATCACCATTATTTCACCTATTATTATTGGTTTCGTTTTCGGACCAGAAGTTTTAGGCGGATTTTTAGCAGGTGCTACTGTTTCTGGTGTATTGATGGGAATGTTCCAAAACAATGCAGGTGGAGCTTGGGATAATGCTAAAAAATCTTTTGAAAAAGGTGCAGATATCAATGGGAAAATCTATTACAAAGGTTCTGAACCACACAAAGCATCAGTAACTGGTGATACAGTAGGAGATCCTTTCAAAGATACTTCTGGACCTTCTATGAATATTTTAATTAAATTAATGTCGATTGTTTCTTTGGTAATTGCGCCGACTTTGGCTAAAATTCACGCTGAAAAAATCCAAAAAAATAGACAAGAGAAAATAGAATCTTTGCAAAAAATGTCTATGTCTAGTCACGGTGCAGTTGCTGCACACGCAAAATGTGACAAAGAATGTATGGACAAATGCAAAGCTGAAGGTAAAGATTGTGAAGCAGAAAACTATAAATGTTGCGGAACTGAAGAGGAAACCGAAACTGTAAAAGGTCATTTAAATGAAAACGGAGATTTCGTATATGAAACTGGGGAAATACAGGAAATTAAATTGTCTAACAAAAGTATTTCTTTAGGTAAAGAAAGCCAATTGTACGCTTTGTACAACGGAATCAAATTAGAAGACAGCAAAGTACTGGATCCAAACAAATGGTTCACTATAGAAAACCTATATTTCGAATCGGGGAAAAGCAATTTAAAAGCTGATTCTGAAACTGAACTCTCAAATTTGGCTGAAATTTTGAAAGCTTACCCAAAAACCAAAGTAAAACTAGGTGGTTATACCGATAATACAGGTTCTGAAGATGGTAACAAAAAATTATCTAACGAAAGAGCTCTAGCTGCAAAACAAAAATTGCAAAATTTAGGAATTGCTGCAGATAGAGTAGAAGCGGAAGGTTTTGGTTCTCAATATCCTGTTTGTGAAGCAAATGATACCAACGAATGTAAAGCTAAAAACCGAAGAATAGATGTTCGAGTTTTGAGTCTTTAAATTCAATTGAAATAATTTTTATAAAGCCGAATTTATTCGGCTTTTTTATTTTATATATTTGTAAAAATTAATGAATTATTTATGAGAAAAAATAAAATCCTTTTGCTGATTACTGCTGGAATTCTAATGAGTTGTAGCACCGCAAACTTGTCTTACGAAGGCAAAACTTTCAAAAAATCTTACGAATCCATCTCTGTAGAAAATCTAAAGAGAAACCTTTCTGTAATTGCTTCAGATGAAATGCAAGGTAGAGATACCGGTTCTGAAGGTCAGAAAAAAGCAGGAAGATATATGATTTCAGAATATGAAAAATTAGGAATTTCTCACCCAAAATCATTGACTGATTACTATCAAAATATTACAAAAGAATCATTGAACGGTAGAAATGGCGGTTTACCAGACTCCGAAAATATTCTTGCTTTTATAGAAGGTACCGAAAAACCCAATGAAATCATTGTAATTTCAGCGCACTATGATCACATAGGAACCAAAGACGGAAAAGTCTACAATGGTGCAGATGACGACGGAAGCGGAACCGTTGCAGTTATGGAAATTGCCAAAGCGTTTCAATTAGCACAAAAATCAGGGAAATCACCTAAAAGATCATTGCTTTTTCTTCACGTAACTGGTGAAGAACACGGTTTACTTGGTTCTAAATATTATTCAGAGAATCCTGTGTTTCCAATTGAAAATACAGTGGTAGATCTCAATATAGATATGATTGGGAGATGCGACAAAGATAATTGTGGGAAAAACTACGTCTATGTCATTGGTTCTGAAATGTTATCTAAAGAATTGAAAATAATCAACGAAACAGCAAATAACGCTACCAATAAATTAGAACTCAATTATAAATATGATGATCCAAAAGATCCTCAACGTTTGTATTACAGAAGTGACCACTACAATTTTGCAAAAAAAGGAATTCCGGTTGCATTTTTCTTTGATGGAATTCATGAAGATTACCATCAACCAACTGATGATGCAGATAAAATAGATTATCCACTTCTAGCAAAACGTACACAATTGGTTTTTGCTACAGCATGGGAATTAGCCAATCGTAATGAGAGAATTGTGGTAGATAAGAAATAGTTTGAGTATTTATGTAATTGATTTTTAGAAGATTGATATTAAAAATTGATATTTCATCTCATCATTAGAAAAAAAACTAATAAAACTCAAGTATTCTAAAACTGCGTTTCTCACCAATAAACAAAAAGTAGCCTCACCGAGAATCGAACTCGGATCAAAAGTTTAGGAAACTCCCATTCTATCCGTTGAACTATGAGGCTGCAAGTTTGCAAATTTACAGAAATTATATGCTTGGTCAAAGTTTAAAAATTGCTTTGACCATTTTTTATGAATAAAAGAATCCGCTCTTTAGAAGCGGATTCAGTAGATAAATACATCTCATTTTTTAGGTTACACCAAAAGAAAAGGAAAGCCGACGTATGCTTTCCTGATTTGTTTTATATCAAGTAAAAATTGATTAGTATTTTTTGATTGCGGTTTCATAACTCATTCACAACAATTCAAAGTTAAGAATAATTTTCTAATTAATTGCAAATTATATGTTAAAATTCACAAGTTATCCACAATCTTTTGTTGATAACTTGTGTAGGAACTCTCCATTGTCATTTTCAAATATGGTAGTTCAATTATTTTCAAAAAAAATTATTTCAATTTTTCTTTCACAAATTTTGCGGTTCTAGAAATTTTGTTGTTGGCAAGATCTTCTGGAGTTCCTGCAAATACGATTTCGCCGCCGTGTTTTCCTGCATCTGGACCAATATCAATCACATAATCTGCTGATTTTATAATGTCAGGTTGGTGTTCTATCACCATTACCGAATGTCCCAATTCTATGAGTGCTTGCAAAGATTTCAGTAATTTGTTGATATCATGGAAATGCAATCCTGTACTTGGTTCATCAAAAACAAAAAGTGTCTTATCAGTCGTGTTTCCTTTTACCAAAAAAGAGGCAAGTTTAACACGTTGCGCTTCACCACCAGAAAGTGTAGAAGAACTTTGCCCTAATTGCAAATATCCCAAACCTACATCTTGCAATGGTCTTAGCTTGGTAACAATTTTTTCTTCAAGATTTTCCCCGAAAAATTCTAATGCTTCATCTACCGTCAATTTCAAAATATCAGAGATATTTTTTTCATCAAATTTTATTTCCAGAATTTCTTCTTTGAAACGTCTTCCTTTGCAATGTTCGCACTCCAGTTCTATATCTGCCATAAATTGCATAGAAACGGTAATTACTCCATCTCCTTTACATTCATCACATCTACCACCATCTACATTGAAAGAGAAATGTTTGGGCAACAATCCCATCAATTTTGCCGATTTTTGTTTAGAAAACAAGTCACGAATATCATCATACGCTTTCAAATACGTTACAGGATTGGATCTAGACGATTTACCAATTGGATTTTGGTCTATCAGTTCAATATTTTTGATGATCTTTTTTGAAAATTCTACAGAATCGTAATCTGCTTTTTTTCCGCCCATTCCTAGTTCTATTTGCACTGCATTGGTCAGGATTTCCTTCATTAGTGTAGATTTTCCGCTACCAGAAACTCCGGTAATTACAGCAAGACATTCTAAAGGAATATCTACATCTACATTTTTTAGGTTGTTTTGTCGGGCTCCTTTTATTTTGATGAATTCTTTTGGTTTTCTGCGTTTTTCGGGAACTTTTATTTCTAATTTTCCGGTCAAATATTGTGAAGTCAACGAATCTGCATTTTTCAATTCTTTGAAATCACCTGCAAAAACCAATTCGCCACCCAAAAATCCTGCTTCTGGACCGATATCTATTATGTAATCTGCAGCTTTCATCACATCTTCATCATGTTCTACCACAATCACAGTGTTTCCCAAATCCCGAAGATTTTTCAGCACCTGAATGAGATTTTCAGTGTCTTTGGAATGCAGACCAATGCTTGGTTCGTCTAAAATATAGATGCTCCCAACCAACGAACTCCCAAGCGAAGTTGCAAGGTTAATTCTCTGTGATTCACCACCAGAAAGTGTGTTAGAAGTTCTGTTAAGAGTTAAATAACCGAGACCAACTTTGTACAAAAATTCTAAACGAGAAGTGATTTCGTAGAGTAATCTTTTGGCAATTTCGGCATCGTGTTGACTGATTTTTAAATTTTGGATTAAAGGTAAAAGTTCATCAATAGGGAGTTCTACCAAATCCTGAATTTTGTGACCGTCAATTTTTACGTATTCGGTTTCTGGTCGCAGTCTTTTTCCTTCGCAAGTTGGGCAAATTGTTTTCCCGCGATAACGTGAGAGCATTACTCTGTACTGAATTTTGTACAAATTTTCTTCCAACATTTTGAAGAAATTGTCAATACAGGAGAAATTTTGTGTTTTATTGCCTTTCCAGAGGAAATTTTTTTGTTCTTTGCTGAGTTGATGATACGGTTTATGTATAGGGAAATCTCCCGCATTTTTTATGAAATCTTTTTTCCATTCGCTCATAGATTCGCCTTTCCAACAAGCAACTGCATCTTCAAAAACCGAAAGATTTTTGTTGGGAATTACCAAATCTTCGTCTATACCAATTACTTTACCATAACCTTCACATTCTGGGCAAGCTCCATAAGGATTATTGAAACTGAAAAAATGGACGTTTGGTTCATAAAAAGTGATTCCGTCTAACTCAAATTGGTTTGAGAAATTGCGGATTTCTTGGGATTCTAAATTTTTCAAACTGCAAGTTCCGTGTCCTTCATAGAAAGCCATTTGTATAGAATCTGCTAATCTTTGTAAGAAATGTTCATCATCTTCATAAGAAAACCGGTCAATTACCAGAAAAATTTCCATTTCTTTCTCCGGAACGAATCTGAAACTTTCCAAATCTTCGATGTTAGCAACATTTCCGTTGATTTCTAAACGGGTAAAGCCAGTAAGTTTAAGCGTTTTCAGTAATTCTGAAAATTTGGCAATTTCAAATTTCAGAGGTGCTCTTAACAGGAAAGTTTCCCCTTTGTTTTTTGCAATAAAATCTATAACATCAGTCACCGAATCTTTTTTTACTTCTTCACCAGAAATCGGAGAAAAGGTGTGTCCTATTCTTGCAAAGAACAATTTCAGGTAATCATAAATTTCGGTAGAAGTACCAACTGTAGAACGTGGATTGCTAGAAATCACCTTTTGCTGTATGGCGATAGAAGGAGCTAAACCTTTGATATCATCAATTTTTGGTTTTTCTAATTTTCCTAAAAACTGTCGAGCATATGAACTCAAAGATTCTACATAGCGTCTTTGTCCTTCTGCATAAATCGTATCAAAAGCAAGAGAAGATTTTCCGCTACCAGAAACTCCGGTAATTACTATGAGTTTGTTTTTAGGAATCAGCACATCCAAATTTTTCAGATTATTCAGGTGTGCGTTTTTTACAAAAAGGTATTTTTTGATATCTATTTCGGTAGTTGTAGCCATAGTAAAATTAAGACCAACAAAATTAGTTAAAAATCATCATAAATGAAATCAAAATAAACAGTTAAAAAAAAGGCACTTTTGAATTCTTTCAAAAGTGCCTTAAATTTATTAGAAATTAATTATTTTTTAATAACTTTTTTCATAAATTCTTGACCATCTGCAATTACTCTTATCAAATATGTTGATGAAGGGAATTGAGAGATATTAATTTTATCTTCATTATTTTTTATGTCACCTTCTTTCAAAGTTTTACCATTAATATCCATAATTACATAATGAATGTTTTTTACATCTGAATTATCAAATTTCAAATTAACTATATCATTTGTTG
>CALFIE010000027.1 GCA_937876095.1 uncultured Flavobacteriales bacterium
TCTATTTCTATTGCTCGCCGTTTGCAAGATCCATTGGCTGAGCTGGTGAAGGTTGATCCAAAGAGCATCGGGGTTGGTCAGTATCAACACGATGTTGATCAAAGTAAATTACAAAAATCATTAGATTTTACTTCACAAAACAACCTCATTATCAGTAATTTTGATATGTTGACTGGTGGTTTACATACCTCTGCTTTCTGTGACCTTAGCAAACGTGATTGCAATTATCAAAACCTGCTTCAGTTTTGGGATGTAGATTTTAATCTCCCAATTCATACCATACTTATTGCTAAAAATTTGATAGGTGATATCCGATTTCCAACCACACTTCGTGCAAAAGAAGATTGGATTTTTTGGCTAGAAATTTTTAAAAAACCAACTGCAAAACCCATATTCATCAATCAGATTTTAGCGACTTATAGAAACAATGATTTGGGTGCCTCAAAAAACTTCAAAAATGTATTTATAGATGCACAAGAAGCCAATCTTTTTTTATACAGTCAATTAGATCAAGATTCAAGAATTGTTCTTTTCAAAAAAATAAATCAAGAAAATTTTGAACTAAAAAACACGAATCTAGATCAAAAAAACTACATCAAACAATTGCAGAACAACAAGCTGATAAAAGCTTACTTGCAACTGCGCAAAAAATTAAAATTTTAAAATTCTTGCATGAGTACCATTATTAATCAGCTTATCAGAAGCAATTATGCTATTTTCAAAAAAGTCATGTATCGAAATCGCATGAATGAAAAAACTGGAATTTCTGATGCAGAAAGACAACGAATTTTATTGCCCGAAAACCGAGAAAACAGTAAAATTACCCTTTTTTCACGTGATTTCTTTTTTACCAGTTCTACTGCTTTTCTACATTCTGTAGATGAAATTTTCGGGGAAGATATTTACAAATTTTCCACACCAAATCAAAAACCTTATATCATAGATTGTGGTGCAAATATGGGATTGAGCACGATTTATTTTAAAAGACAACATCCTGATGCAGAGATAGATGCATTTGAGCCAGATGCAAATATTGCTGAAGTGTTGCAAAAAAATGTAACACCATATAATAAAAATCAAGATATTAGAATCCATACAAAAGCTGTTTGGAGTGAAGAAACTATACTTGAATTTGTACCAGATGGTGGACTTTCTGGTAAAATTGTAACCGCTTCAGAAGGAGTTGTCACCTGTAAAATACCAACGGTAGATCTCAAAAAATACCTGCAAAGACCAGTAGATTTTTTAAAAATTGATATTGAGGGGGCAGAAAACGATTTGATTTTCGATTTGCAAGGTCATTTGCAACAAGTACGACATCTTTTTTTGGAATATCACGGTATGATAAATGAAAAGCAGAATTTAGGAGACATTCTAAATCTGATAAAAAATGAAGGTTTTGAATATTATATTAGAGTCGCTGGTGAAACATTGCGATTCCCATTTTGTGGTGAGTTGCCAAAATATTTTAATCAACAACTGAATATTTTTTGTTATAGAAAATAAGTAGAAAATATGGTATTCGTCGCACTTTGCACGTACAATGGTGAAAAATTTCTCTCGGAGCAATTAGACAGCATTCTACATCAATCTGAAAAGGTGGATGAAATTGTGGTGTGCGATGACCAATCTACTGATAACACTTGGAAAATTCTTGAAAATTACCAAAAAAAATACCCCGAAATCATCCAAATTCACCGCAATAATCAAAATTTAGGATACGTAAAAAATTTTGAAAAAGCAATTTTGCTGTGCAATGGAGACCTCATTTTTTTGGCAGATCAAGATGATTTTTGGTTTCCAGAAAAAGTACAAGTAGTTAAAAATGAACTACTGAAAAACCCAAACAAAACAGTGATTTGCCATGATTTACGATTGTCTGATCAACCAGAAAATGATCAAGCTACGTATTGGAAAAAAATGGAATTCAATCCAAGGTTAAACAACGCCGAAATTTTAAAAAAAATTCTATTGACGGGCAATATTTTTCCGGGAATGTCTATGGCAATTACAGCTTCTGCCAAAAAACGATTTCTTCCATTTCAAAAAATAGACAACATCATCATTCATGATTTTGAATTGATGATTCAATCTCTGAAAAACGATGAGTTTTTACAAATAAACCAAGTTTTGGGAATGTACAGAGTTCATCCGCAACAAAACATAGGTTTTAATGATCGAAAAACAGACAACATAACCAGTAACCAACTCTATCAGAAATTTTTAGGTATTGAAACAATACAAACCTTGGTTGCAAAATTTGGATTAAGTGCTGATTTAATAAGTGATTACAAAAAACATGCATCAGAATATTATGAGCGCTACCTTCAGCAATTTTCTTTTATACGAAGAATATGGATTGATTTCAAAACCAAATACTACTACAAAATAAAATTCTGATATGCTTTCTATTATTATTTCATCTTATCAGGAAAAATATTTTGCAGAGGTAGAGAAAAATATCTCGGAAACTGTTGGTATTCCCTATGAAATCATAAGAGTTTGGAACCCAAAACTGATGTCTTTGTGTCATGCTTATAACAAAGGTGCACAAGACGCTCAATTTCAAAATCTATTATTTTTGCATGAAGATATACATTTTAATCAAAAAAATTGGGGGACAAAACTAGTACAACATTTAGATCAACCTAAAATTGGTGTTGTAGGAATAGCAGGTTCTAATTATGTTTCAAAATCACCAAGTGGTTGGTTTATAAAAGGTTATCAGGATTTTGAAAAACAATTGAGTACCAATCCAGAAGATACTCTGACTTTAGATGGTGTATTTTTGGCGGTAAAAAAAGAAGTTTTTACCCAATATTTATTCGCAAAATACTTACCAGGATTTCATGGTTATGATATTGATTTCAGCTTGAGAATTGCCAAAAATTTTAAAAACAAAAAAATTTCTGATATAGATATCACTCATTTTTCTGGCGGAAACCCAGATCGTCAATTTTTAGAAAATTTGATCATTATTCGCAATCAATTGGGGCACCAATTTCAACACCAAAAAATAGACGAATTAGAGACCAATGCATTTAT
>CALFIE010000028.1 GCA_937876095.1 uncultured Flavobacteriales bacterium
CCAAATTGCAGAAAAACGCCTTCCAAGAATACGCAAAATCTGAAGGAAAATTGGGCGGACAAAACAAAATACCGAGATTAGCAAACGATAGAAATATTGCGAATTATCTAGAAAATTATAAAATTTAAGGCTTATTTGCTGATAATTTCATAAATTTAAAAAAAATTCATACTTTTGAGAAAATTATAATCGACATGAAATCTATTTTTACCACTCTACTATTAAGTGTTTTGTTGTTGTTTTCATCTTGTGCAACCACCAAATATTCAGACAATTCTGCAAAAAATAATTATTCTAATTTGCAAGCAGGCAAAACCTACGTGTTCACTACCAAAGATAAATCCCATACCAAAATGGTATTTAACTCAATAAAAGACGGTGCAATTCTAGGCACTACCAAAAGTGGAGAACACATCTCTTTGTCACAGTCAGATATAGTATCTTCTAGAGATTCCAGAAAAGGATTGATTAATACACTTGCAGTTCTTATTGGTGCAACTGGTATTGCTGCACTTTTGGTAGGTTCTTCAAGAACTACCTATTAATCATTTTCAAAAACATTTAATTCATTTTTTGGGAGAAAATTCTGTTTTTCTTCCAAAAATTTTTTATTGCCATTTTTATTTTTTCGAACTATTTTTTTTCATTAAAAATAATAAAAACAGTTTCTATATATCCTGATAACACACAAATTTGGCAATGATACCTTTGGTTCCTCTGAAAACTTTACAAAATGTAGAATTTAGAAATGTATTAACCGGAAGGTTTTTTCTAATTTTTGCGTTCAGAATGTTATCTACACTGCTTGGTTGGTGGATTTACCAAATAACTAAAGATCCTTTTTCTATAGGATTAATCGGACTTGCAGAAGTAATTCCTGCCGTATCAACTGCATTGTATGCAGGACATGTAATAGATATGAATGAGAAAAGAAAGCTACTGCTTTTATGTGTGTGTTCGTATTTTTTCTTGATAAGTTTGTTGCTAATTCCTGCATTTTTTTGGCGTCAATTGCATTTTTCAGCACACGGAATTACCTATTTCATCTACTCAGTTATCTTTTTCACCGGAATTTCTAGGGCATTTTTGGGACCAATTGTACCATCTATGATTCCTAAAATGGTATCAAAAGAATTACTTCCCAATGCAATTACGCTCAATCAAGCTACTTTTCTTACAGCCTCGGTTTGTGGTCATGCAATTGGTGGTCTAGTTATTGGTTTTTTTGGAATACAATGGACTTTGGTGGTTGTTGTATTCTTAATTTTGCTTGCTTTTTTATTTTTTTGGAAACTAAAAAGTCAATTTCCTGAACATAACAAAAAAGATGTTCTAGTCTGGAAAAGTATGCAAGAAGGTATAGTTTATATCTGGAAAACCAAAGAAATTCTAGGAGCATTGTGTTTAGATTTGTTTGCGGTTCTTTTTGGTGGTGCAGTTGCTATGATTCCGGTTTTCGCAAGTGATATTTTGAAGGTAGGAGCAGAAGGTTTCGGAATTCTGAATTCTGCTTCAGATATTGGTTCTGCGATTATCATCACTACTTTATCTTTTATGCCGTTGCAAAAAAAACAAGGGAAAATTTTGCTGATCGCAGTTACAGGTTTTGGATTGTGTATTATAGGATTTGGGTTATCAACTTGGTATTGGCTTTCATTTGGTTTTTTGGTTCTCAGTGGAATGCTCGATGGAATTTCAGTCGTAATTCGTGGCACGATTGTTCAACTTAAAACGCCTAATCATATTAGAGGTCGGGTTTTGAGTGTGAATTCTATTTTCATCATGTCGAGTAATGAAATGGGACAGTTTGAAAGCGGAGTTGCCGCAAAATGGATGGGAGTTGTAAAATCTGTAATTTTTGGTGGAGTAATGACTGTTTTTGTCACCTTGTTGATTGGCGGATTGTTTCCAAAACTTAGAAAAATGGAGTATTAGGACTTATAATTCCATCTTTACAATTTCCATTTTTCTATTAAATGGATTTATATTTGGCAATTCTATAATAAATTTTTACATTTGTTGTCACTTATATATTTACTATGAAGAGAATACTAATTGTTCTGCTTATAATTGGTTTTACCAAGCTTGCAAATGCACAACAAAACACCTTTGCAAGCAATATTAACCGATTGAATACCGCAAAAACAACTGAAGATTTCCAAAAAAGTTTTGATGGATTTTCTGTTTTGGTAAAAAATAATAGAGAAGCATACTATTTTTCTGCACTTTCTTTATTCAAAAAAAATCAGGTTTTGATCTTGCAAAATAAATTGTCACCATCTGAAGATGATATAAATCTTGCAGGAAAAAATGTAAATGCAAGTTTTGTAAAAAACAATAACAACATAGAACCAACTTTGCTTTTAGGATTTTTGCATTTGCAAAGAATGTTGGCAAATCCAGAAAAATACGGCAACCAATCTCAAAAAGTAATCCAAGATTGCATAAGTAAGGTTGAAAAATTAGATGCCAATAATCCTAGATTGGCGTTGCTGAAAGCAGAATATGCCTATCTTGCTCCTACACAATTTGGTGGGAACAAAGAAAACGGAATTGCTCTATTGAAAGAAAGTTTGAAGAAATTTGATCAAACAACCACTAATTCTAACATTAATTGGGGAAAAACTGATGCAGAAATTTTATTAAACAAGTAAGATACTTGCATTTTTAACCAAACCAGTTGTTATGAAAAAACTTCTTTTATTTTTCACCATCATATTGTGGAATTTTTCTTTGGCACAAGAAGATTGTATTACAGCAATTCCACTCTGTGACAAATCTGATATTGCTTATACTCCAACTGGTGGAATTGGTGAAATTGAAGAAGAATTAGGCGGTTGTTTAAATGGTGATGAACACCATACTGTTTGGTATACCTTTACTATTGCAACAGCTGGTACACTTACATTTACTATTACTCCAGATCTACAAACTTTTCTAAACATTCTTGATTACGACTGGGCAATGTATGGTCCAAACAAGCAATGTAGTAATTTAGGCACTCCTATAAGATGTTCTTATTCAGACCCGTCTGCTTATGGTGGATCTTTTCTAACAGGTCTTAATATGACTGCAACAGATACTTCAGAAGGAAATGGCGGTGATGGTTTTGTCAAGTACTTAGATGTATTACCTGGTGAAACCTATTATCTAGTCTTAGATCAATATTCTGGTACCGGTGAAGGTTTTGTGTTAACTTGGGGAGGAACTTCAACATTTTTTTCACCGTTTACAAATTTAACATCTCCTTTTGTTCCACCTGCACCAATCAAATTATGCACAATCCCTACTTTGTTTGATTTTTCTACACTTTCTGCGGGAATTTTAAATGGAAATACTGGAATGAATGTTACCTACCATACTACACAAAGTGATTCTCTTTCCGGTGCAAATCCAATAACTACACCTATAAATGTTTCAGGCGGCGAAACATATTATTATAGAATTACGAGTTCAACAAGTACATCTGCATGTTTCGAATATGGTACAATTACGTTTGTAGATGGTTCGGTAACCACAACTCCTGCTACTCTTTCGAAATGTGAAGAAAACCAATCAGGAACAGCAACCTTTGATCTCACTTCTGCCAATGTGATTGGCACAACATCTTTTGCTTATACCAAAAAATATTATCCAACTTTTGCAGATGCTAATGCTGGAACCAATGAAATTTTAAATCCTTCGACTTATGTTTCTG
>CALFIE010000029.1 GCA_937876095.1 uncultured Flavobacteriales bacterium
ATACTCTCGAATTCGAGAGTATTATACAAATATCGAAAAATATTCTTTTTAAAGAATTAAAAAAATTATGTAATTTCTCTACCAATTACCAATCTTTGGATTTCTGAGGTACCTTCACCTATGGTACATAATTTAGAATCACGATAGTATCGTTCTGCAGGGAAATCTTTGGTATAACCATATCCACCAAAAATTTGGAGTGCATTGTTGGCAATTCTCACACATGCTTCTGATGCATATAGTTTTGCCATAGCTCCTTCTTTGGTCATTTTTTGTTTTTGATTTTTCATAGTTGCTGCTCTTCTAATCAACAATTCAGCAGCATCTATTTCGGTTGCCATATCAGCAAGCATAAAATTGATGGCTTGGAAACTTGCAATACTTTTCCCAAATTGGTGTCTTTCTTGTGCATATTTCAGCGCTGCTTTGTATGCACCTCTTGCAATTCCCAAACTAAGTGCGGCAATAGAAATTCTACCACCATCTAAAATTTTCATGGCTTGTTTGAAACCTTCACCAACGTCTCCTAATCTATTAGCATCTGGTACACGAACTTGATCGAAAATAAGTTCTGCAGTTTCAGAAGCGCGCATTCCCAATTTATTTTCTTTTTTACCAGAAGTGAAACCAGGCATTCCTTTTTCTAAGACAAATGCTGTTGAATTATTTCTGGCTCCTTTTTCTCCAGTTCTGGTCATTACCACTGCAATATCGCCAGAAATTGCGTGCGTAATAAAATTTTTAGCTCCATTGATGATCCAATCATCGCCATCTCTAACTGCTGTTGTGCTCATTCCTCCAGAATCAGAACCTGTATTGTGCTCAGTAAGTCCCCAAGCTCCAATTACTTGTCCGGTTGCTAATTTTGGTAAATATTTTTTACGTTGTTCTTCATTTCCAAATTCATAAATATGATTGGTACACAATGAGTTGTGAGCTGCAACCGACAATCCAATAGAAGGATCTACTTGTGAAATTTCATCTAAAATACTCACATATTCGTGATATCCCAATCCAGAACCACCATATTCTTCAGGAATTACAATTCCCATAAAACCCATTTCTCCTAATTTGTGGAACAAATCTACAGGGAAATGTTGTGCTTCATCCCAATCCATACTATTTGGTCTAATGTTGGCTTCTGCAAAATCCTTTGCTGTTTGTGCGATAATTTTAATTTCTGCTTCGTCAAAATGCATATACAATATTTTGGTTTCAAATATACAATAAATTGTTAAAGGATTTTTAATAAAAGTTAGTAATACTGATAACTCTTCATTTTAGATTTTTAGAGAAAAATAGACATTTTATAAATTCAATAAAAATTGATAAAAACGTACATTAATGTGAAAAAACTTAACTTCTAGAATTAATAAAATGAAATAATTTGACTATTTTTTTTATGAAATTTTAATACAATCATCCTTTATTAGTTTTTTTCATGATAACTTGACTTAAAATTGCAGATTTTCTAAATTTTATAATTAATAATTTCTTTTAATTATTGATTTTGAAAGAATTTATAACGATTTGATTATCAAATATTTAAAATTAAAACCAATTTTTATATTAGTTTAAAAATTAATAAGTAATTTTGCAAACCAAATTATTTAAAATGAAAAAAATTCTATTCCCTATATTTTTAGTTCCATTTTTTTGTTTCTCACAAATTCCTTCAGGATATTATGATGCAGCTACTGGTTTATCTGGTTATGCACTGAAATCTAAATTACACGATATTATTTCTAAAAAAACATACTCTTATAATTATAGTGATGTTAATGATTTTTATGCTACTACAGATCTAGATAAGTACTATGAAAACGATAATACCGTTTTAGACGTTTATTCAGAAATTCCGACAGGTACAGATAGTTACAACTATAATTTAACACAGAATGTTGGTTCTGCTTCTGCAGAAGGACAAGGTTTCAATCGCGAACATGGGATGCCACAAAGCACTTATTACGGAATTTATCCAATGTATTCTGATATACATTATCTAATTCCTGCAGATGCCTTTATCAACCAAAAAAGAAGCAATTATCCTTACGCAAGAAACAATGGTAGCAATACTATTTTTTCCAACGGAAGTAAATTAGGGAGTTCTACAACACCAGGATATTCTAATTTGGTGTACGAACCAATTGATGAATTCAAAGGCGATATTGCAAGATACCTACTCTATTTTGCAACTCGATATCAAGGTTCGCTCAGTACATTCAATTATATGCTTTCTACATGTCCATTAGATGGTTCCGAAGAAAAAGCATATGAAGATTGGTACATCACCATGTTGAAAGATTGGAATACACTTGATCCAGTTTCTCAAAGAGAAATTGATAGAAATAATGCGGTTTATGCAATCGAAAAAACTAGAAATCCATTTATAGACCATCCAGAATACGTAAATATGATTTGGTCTGAAACCACAGATACAATTGCACCAAATGCTCCAACTAATTTGGTAGCTTCACAAACAGGTGAATCTTTTGTAACGCTTAATTGGCAACCAAGTACAGATACCGATATTTTGGGTTACAAAATTTATGTAAATGGAGTACTTACAGATTACACTTCTACAAACAGCATCACTATCGATCGTTTGACTGCTGCAACGACCTATAATTTTACAGTAAAAGCCTATGATAAAGGTTATTTACTTTCTACTGACTCACAAGTTTCTGCAACTACACTAGGTTCAGATACATTTGCAAAAGATCTGATGATTACTAAATATATTGAAGGTAGCACCAATAATACAGCTCTAGAAATTATGAACAAAACAGGTCACGAAGTGAAATTGACCAACTATTATTTGTCCATACAGTTCAAAGGAGCCAATAATACCTATTATTTTTCTGACACTTACAAATTAGAAGGAAAAATTGCTCCGAACCAGAGAATTGTGGTGGTAAATCCAAAATCTACTTTTGTTGATTTTCCTGCATCAAACGGAGATTTTGTAACCAGCGGAACACCTATGAATTTTACTGGAACACAATACATAGAATTATCTTACGGTACAAAATATTTGAAAACAGTTTCTACCAATAATTATGATATGAATTATGTAACAGTAGATGCAGTTGGTTTCAAAGACACTTCTAATACCAACGGAAATGTGTCACTTTACCGAAATGATGATGTTACAGATCCTAATGTAAATTTCACCATTTCTGAGTGGACTCCACATACTTCTAATTACACTGTAAATTTAGGCGTAGATTCGGTTTTGGCGACTTCTGAAATGTTTGCAGATAATACACAAAGAATTTACCCAAATCCAGCGCAAGATCAGTTGTACATTTTAGGTAAAAACACCTCTTCAATCAGTCGTGCAGAAATATATGATCTATCCGGAAGATTGATGAATTCTTACCAACAACCATTCAAAAATACAAATTCTATTTCGGTAATAAATTTGAAATCGGGAGTTTACGTTTTAAAATTAGATAGCAAAGATTATCTTTTCATTAAAAAATAAATAGATTTTTATTTGAAATTAATGCAAATCATTATCAATAATTAATATTGTTGATGTTGATTTGCATTATTTCTATGTTTCATTTTAAAAATTAAAACTCGATATTCTACATTTTTTTAATAAAAGAAATTAAAGACCACCTTATTTATTAGCATTTTCACTTATAAAAACATTTTATAAGGCTTTTTACTTATAAATTTTATTTATAAGTATTTTTACTTATATTTGCAACATGATTGCTGTAATTACTGGAGATATTATCAATTCTAAAAGTAGCGATTCAGAAATTTGGCTACAAAAACTCAAAAATCTATTAGGAAATTGGGCAGAATCTCCTGCAAATTGGGAAATCTATCGTGGTGATGAATTCCAGTATCGTTGCGAAGTAGACGATGTTTTCTTGAAAGCAATTGCCATAAAATCTTTAATAAAATCGTTCGAAAATCTAGACGTTCGTATTGCAATCGGAATTGGCGATGAACTCTACACTTCTGATAGAATCACCGAATCCAATGGTTCCTCATTTGTAAATTCAGGAAAACTACTCCGCGAACTGAAAAACGAGTGCAAAACTTTAGCCATAAAAACTCCCAACGAAAAATTAGACCGAGACTTGAATATGCTTTTCAAATGGGCTTCAATAGATTTTGATAATTGGTCTCAAGTTTCTGCTCAAATCATAGAAATTTTCATTAATAATGAAAACCTAAACCAAGAAGAAGTTGCCAAAAAACTCCATATTTCGCAATCTTCGGTTAGTCAGAGATTGAAACGTGCCAATTACGATTTGGTACTAGAAACCGATCAATTTTTTAGAAAAAAAATTACTGAATTATAAAATAAATCTTCTAAATACACTGTAAAAAATGAAAAAACAAATGTTGTACGAAGGCAAAGCAAAACAAGTTTTCGAAACCGAAAATCCAGATGAAGTGATCGTTCGTTTCAAAGATGATGCAACTGCTTTCAACGCACAAAAGAGAGGTCAATTCGACCGAAAAGGTGAAATGAACAACAAAATCACCACCCTACTATTCGAATACCTGAACGAAAAAGGAATTCCTACCCATTTCATCAAAAAATTAGATGACAGAGAACAATTGGTGAAAAAAGTTCAAATAATTCCTCTAGAAATGGTAGTTCGCAACTACAGTGCAGGAAGTATGGCACAAAGATTAGGTGTAGAAGAAGGCATCAAATCACCAGTTACCATTTTCGATATTTGCTATAAGAAAGATGAATTGGGAGATCCTCTTATTAATGATCATCATGCTGTTTTTCTTGGTGCTGCAACCTACGAAGAATTAGATGAAATGTATCGTTTAACCAACGAAATCAACCAAATTTTGATTGATTTATTTGATAAAATGAACATCATTTTGGTAGATTTCAAAATAGAATTGGGCAAAACCAGCGACGGAAAAATAATTTTGGCAGACGAAATTTCACCCGATACTTGCAGACTTTGGGACAAAGACACCATGAAAAAATTAGACAAAGATCGTTTCCGTAGAGATTTAGGAGAAGTTACTGAAGCCTATGTAGAAATCTACGATCGTTTGCAAAAAGTACTGCAAAAAGCATAAATACTATGAAAAATGTAGCACCACTACAAGCAGAATATTTAGCACAATTTCAAGAACGTTCTTACCAAAGAAACATCCTGAAATCAGAAGATCCGTTCGATTCGGTATCAGAAGAATGTGGAATTTTTGGAATGTATTCTGATCACGAATTAGACACCTTTTCTTTGTCGCAATTCGGACTATTTGCATTGCAACATCGTGGTCAGGAAGCCTGCGGAATTTCAGTGATGAACAAAAATCAAATCGTGAACATCAAAGATGAAGGTTTGGTATTAGATATGTTCAAAAACATTCAAAATCCAGACAGATTTATGGGAAATGGTGTGATTGGTCACACCAGATATACGACTGCAGGTGATAAGAAAAAATATAATTTTCAGCCATTTTTTGCAAAAAATGAGTACGACCAAATCATACTTTCTATTGCGCACAATGGCAATCTTACCAATGCACGAGAACTAAAAGCCGAACTCGAAAAAGAAGGCGTAGTTTTCAAAGCAACATCGGATTCCGAAGTCATCCTTAGACTCATTCAGAAAAATATTGATTTAGGTTTACGTGGCGCCATAAAAACCACGATGGAAAAAATAAAAGGTGCTTATTCGGTAGTTGGAATCACAAGAAACAAATTTTTTGCTTTCAGAGATTTCCACGGAATCAGACCACTTCTTTTAGGAGCAATAGACGAAAAAACTTTTGTAGTTGCCTCAGAATCAGTTGCATTAGATGCAGTTGGTGCACAATATGTACGAGATATTTTGCCAGGAGAAATTATTTTCTCTAGCGAAAACGAAAAAGGACTGCAGTCTTTTATGGCAAAAGAAAATTGCGAACGCAGAATTTGTGCGTTTGAATACATCTATTTTGCTCGACCAGATGCTCAGTTAGAAGGCATCAATGTACACGAAATTCGTGAAAAATCTGGCGAAAAAATTTGGGAACAAGCACCAGTAGAAGCAGATATTGTAATTGGAGTTCCAGATTCGGGAGTTCCTGCTGCAATTGGATTTTCTAATGTTTCGGGCATTCCTTTTAGACCTGTTTTAATTAAAAACCGATACATTGGTCGTTCATTCATCATTCCGTCTCAGGAAATGCGGGAACGATTGGTCAACCTAAAACTCAATCCCATCATAAGTGAAATTCGTGGCAAAAGAGTGGTCATTATTGATGATTCTATT
This sequence comes from uncultured Flavobacteriales bacterium, assembly GCA_937876095.1. Lineage (GTDB taxonomy): Bacteria > Bacteroidota > Bacteroidia > Flavobacteriales > Weeksellaceae > CALFIE01. Next base: position 6,255 of record CALFIE010000029.1, read on the forward strand.
GTGCGTGGAACCACTTCAAAAAGATTGGTAAAAATTTTGAAAGATGCGGGTGTTAAGGAAATTCACTTCCGAAGTGTTTCGCCACCAATTATTGCCCCTTGTTTTTTGGGGATAGATACCCCATCTAAAGACGATTTAATCTCCGCAAATATGGATTCCGAAGAACTTCGCAACTATTTAGGAGTAGATAGTTTGGAGTTTTTGAGTATGGATAATTTAAAAGAAATTTTGGGTTCTTCTGACCATTGTTTTGGTTGTTTCACCGAAAAATATCCTGTAGAAAAAGGCGAAGAAACCGAACTTTTCGAATAATTGATTACCTATTTTTTAGCACCCAATTTCTTGAAATTACTGATTTCGCAAAAAATCAGAAAAAATCCCTATTTTTGCATCTTATATTTAATGATAATTAAACAATGGTAAAAATCACTCTTCCAGACGGAAGCATCAAAGAATTTGAAGGAGCAGTTACTCCTTTTGAGGTCGCTAAATCTATTAGCGACGGTCTCGCCAGAAATACAATTTCTGCAATGGTAAATGGAAATCAGGTAGAAATTACCACGCCAATTACCACAGATTCTACGGTGCAACTACTTACTTGGAACGATGATTTGGGCAAAAAAGCATTTTGGCATTCTTCTGCGCACCTTTTGGCGCAAGCAATTATGGAGTTTTATCCCGATGCGAAACTCACCATTGGTCCTGCTATAGAACAAGGATTTTATTATGATGTAGATTTCGGCGATGAATCATTATCTGAAAAAGATTTTGAAAAAATCGAGAAAAAAATGCTCGAAAACGCCAAAAAAGATGCCACATTCAACCTCTATTCTGTTTCCAAAGCAGATGCGTTGAAAGAATATGCAGGCAATCCTTATAAAACGGAACTCATTGAAAATCTGCAAGATGGCGAAATCACTTTTTGCACACACGATAACTTTACCGATTTGTGTAGAGGTGGTCACATTCCATCAACAGGATTGGTAAAAGCAGTTAAAATCTTGAATGCAGCAGGTGCGTATTGGCGCGGAAACGAGAAAAATCCACAACTTACAAGAGTTTACGGAATATCGTTCCCGAAACAAAAAGATTTAACCGAATATCTCGAAAGATTAGAAGAAGCAAAACGCCGTGACCACCGTAAATTAGGTAAAGAACTCGGTATTTTTGCCTTTTCTGAAAAAGTGGGAGCAGGTTTACCACTTTGGTTGCCAAAAGGAACTGCACTTCGTAAAAAATTAGAAAATTTCTTGTCTGATGCACAGAAAAAAGGTGGTTACGAATTCGTAATGACGCCACATATTGGTAATATAGAGTTGTATAAAACTTCAGGACATTACGAAAAATACGGAGCAGATTCATTCCAATCCATCAAAACACCAAACGAAGGTGAAGAATTTTTCTTAAAACCTATGAATTGTCCGCACCATTGCGAAATTTATAAAGTCGGACAATGGTCTTACCGAGATTTACCAAAACGTTATGCAGAATTTGGTACTGTATATAGATACGAACAATCGGGCGAATTGCACGGATTGACCAGAGTACGAGGTTTCACACAAGATGATGCCCATCTTTTCTGTACTCCTGATCAATTGTTAGGTGAATTTGAAAAAGTGATTGATTTGGTGATGTATGTCTTCCAATCATTAGGATTTTCAGATTTTATCACACAAGTTTCGCTTCGTGATCCAGAAAATAGAGAAAAATACATAGGTTCTGATGAAAATTGGGAAAAAGCAGAAAACGCCATCATTACTGCTGCTGCAAACAAAGGTTTGAAAACGGTAGTTGAATACGGTGAAGCCGCATTTTATGGACCGAAACTAGATTTTATGGTGAAAGATGCTCTTGGTAGAAAATGGCAATTAGGAACCATACAAGTAGATTATAATTTGCCAGAACGTTTCGATTTGTGGTACATTGGTAATGATAATGAAAAACACAGACCTGTAATGATTCACCGTGCTCCATTTGGTTCTATGGAACGTTTCATTGCTATTTTACTAGAAAATACAGCGGGAGATTTTCCACTTTGGTTGGCTCCAGATCAGTTCATCATCTTACCGATTTCTGAAAAATATGTGGATTATTCAAAAAAAGTTTTGCAATTATTAGAAAATAACGATATTTGTGGAATCATTGATGACAGAAACGAAAAAACAGGAAAGAAAATCCGTGATGCAGAACTGAACAAATTGCCATTTATGTTGATTGTTGGTGAAAATGAAGAAAAAGATGGCACCATTTCTGTACGAAGAAGAGGTGAAGGCGATTTAGGAGTAATGAAAATTGAAGATTTCGTGACTTATTTCAAAAACGCGGCAAAAAATTAGAATTAAAATTAACTTTTAAAAAATAAAACCATAGCACTAAAAAGATTTTATAACAGAGGTCCACAGCGCAAATCCATGGAAGATGCGCATCAAATAAACGAAAAAATTCGAGCAAAAGAAGTTCGTTTGGTGGGAGAAAATTTAGAACAAGGAGTCTATCCTTTAGAAAAAGCCTTAGAAATTGCTCGTGCTCAAGATTTGGATTTGGTAGTAATATCAGACAAATCAGAGCCTTATATCGCAAGAGTTTTAGATTACAAGAAATTCTTGTATGAGCAAAAGAAAAAACAAAAAGAACTCAAAGCAAAACAAGTGAAAGTGGTGGTAAAAGAAATACGTTTCGGACCACAAACAGACGATCACGATTATGAGTTCAAGAAAAAACATGCTGAAAAATTCCTGGAAGAAGGTTCTAAACTGAAAACCTATGTATTCTTCAAAGGGAGATCTATTATATTTAAAGATCAAGGTGAAATCCTGTTGCTAAAATTAGCGCAAGATTTAGAACACATTGGCAAAGTAGATCAACTCCCAAAATTAGAAGGCAAAAGAATGATTATGATGATGAGCCCGAAAAAATCGGTGAAATAAAATATTAAAAATCATACAAAACGATTCAGAAATTTCTGAATCGTTTTTCTTTCTAAAAATAAGCTAAAGAACTTTGTGAAAAACATTGTGCTCTTTGTGCTTTGCATAGACCAGTTGAAAATTTATTTTCAAGAAAATAAATACAAAAATACTCACAAGTTTTCTGAAAAATTTGTACTTTTGCAAACTGAATTTGCATTGTAGCCAAAAGCCAATTTGTGATTCAACTTATTGATAACAAAACATAAAAAAGCAAAAAATGCCAAAATTAAAAACGAAATCAGGTGCTAAAAAGCGTTTTGCTCTTACCGGAACTGGTAAAATCAAAAGAAAAAATGCTTATAAAAGCCACATTTTGACCAAAAAAGAAACCAAGCAAAAGAGAAATCTTACGCAAACTTCTTATGTGGCAAAAGTGGACGAGAAAAGTGTTCTTCGTCAATTAGCCATTAAGTAGTTTTTATAAATCTAAATCGGTTTATAAGAATTCAACAAAAATTCAAAATTTTAACCCTGAAACGGAGCACATAAGCGTAATTGAGTATTTTTTACAAAAAAATTACCGCCCTTTTCAAAAAAACAACAATTTAAAATTATGCCAAGATCAGTAAATGCAGTAGCTTCTAGAGCTCGCAGAAAAAAAGTTTTCAAGCAGGCTAAAGGTTTTTTCGGTAGAAGAAAAAATGTTTGGACTGTTGCTAAAAACGCCGTGGAAAAAGCAATGCAATATGCTTACCGTGGTAGAAAAGAGAAAAAAAGAAATTTCAGAAGTTTGTGGATTTCCCGTATCAATGCAGGTGCAAGACTTCACGGGATGTCTTACTCACAATTTATGGGGGCTCTTAAGAAAAACAATATCGAACTGAACAGAAAGGTTCTTGCAGATTTAGCAATGAATCACCCTGAAACTTTCAAAGCAGTGGTAGATCAAGTAAAATAAATGTAGAATTTTTTGTTATCAATAGAAAATCTTGAACCAAAAGTTCAGGATTTTTTTATACTTTTGACAAAAAAAAAATGAATATCCGTAAAATAGCCTAATTTTTATTATCTTTGTGTTTATCAAAAGC
>CALFIE010000030.1 GCA_937876095.1 uncultured Flavobacteriales bacterium
AATTATAATTTAACAAATGGAAGAAAATAATACTCAAAATTCTCAATACCAAATTACGGATGTATTGCCGAAATACGCAAAAATAGACCAAATATATCAACAAATTTTAAAAACTCATATATTGACTTTTGATGAGCAATACCAACTTTCAAATTTTTATAATCAATTCAAAAATCTTGAAAATTTTGCAAACGCTGTTTTAGATTTCATCACTTCCAAAGAAAAGGAAAAACAGCTACAGTTTTTTTCGATATTGCGAAAAGTGATAAAAAAGAATATTGAAAAATATAATGAGAATAGAAATTTTTTAGACAGTATAGATATATTTGAAATTTGCTGGGATAGAGCCAATTCCCTTGACTCCAAAATAAAAGTTCAAGAAAAACACACCAATAATCAGTATATCGAGTTAAGGGATACAAATAATTCTTTGGAATCAGCAAGCTGGAATGGCGATGAAGACAGAGTTAAAGAACTTGAAGAAAAAATAAACAAATTTTCGAACTTATATAAGACCGAACAAGAAAAACTCGATGAACTTTATCGGGAAAAAGAAAAATTGCGCCAAGAATCCCTTAAGTTTGCCGATAATATTTTTGGTAAGATTTGCGAATTGGAAAGTTCCTTTCTTTTGGTCTTAAATAATTATTTTTTCGATGAAATAAGACTAAACTCCAAGCAAAATTCCGAACCAAAAAAGAGAGAATATTTCGATATGCAATTAATATTATCAATACATAAAGAATGTAATGGGGTACAATTTGAGAATTTGAATGTTATAGATTTTTATAACATTCTCAATTTGCAACCAACGATTGCTAAGCTGATAATTAAAAATCAGGAAAAAGAACGAACGTATCATTTAATTTCAAAACTTTATAATTGTCTTCAATCTAATGACAATAAAGAATGGAGAACAGCTCTACTCAATAAATTAGGAATTAAATGGGATGCCTATAATTCCAAATATAAAACCGTAGCCGTAAGTTCTAAAGAAGGCAATAAGAAAAATAAAGAATTTAAAGACGTTATTGAATCAATATTCAATAATATTTTCTGACATTCTACAAACAACCACCTTTACCACTTAAAATATTTTTAATACTCATTGATTATCAATGATATAAATTTTAGAAATCCACCTCCTTACCACCTGTTTACTGTCATAGATTTGCAATGTGTTCGAACAATAACGCCGAAGTACAAGGCTTGTTTAACCATAACATTGTAAAAGAATATGAACCTAAATGAACTTAAACAGAAACCTCTTTGGCAGATGACAGGTGAAGAATTTCTTTACCTTCAGAAGATCAATGAAAACAAAGAACCAGAAATTGTTTCTCTCAATAATTCTACAAAAAAACACGTTTACGGAATCGCTGGAATTGCACGTCTATTTGGATGCAGTATTCCCACAGCCAACCGCATCAAGCAAAGTGGAAGAATAGATAAAGCCATCACGCAGATAGGACGTAAAATCATTGTGGACGCAGACCTTGCATTAGAATTGGCAGGACGCAAAATAGGAGGAAGAAAGTAATGGAGGACAATAGTAAAAATATAAAAGAATTATGGCACTCCTCAAGGCTGTTGATTACAGACAAATTTGAATATCCTCCTGTGGTCATCCGCATTGATGAATCCGTTATAGGAACTTTGGGAAATTTTTCGGCTACTGTTGGAAAAGCCAAAAGCAGAAAGACCTTTAGTGTTACCGCAATGACGGCTGCTGCCCTAGTCTGTCGATTAATGCTCAATTATAATGCTGCTATGCCAGATGACAAGAGGAAAATCATTTACTTCGATACCGAGCAAAGCCCGTTTCACAGTCAGAAAGTATTGTCAAGAATTATTGAACTTTCGGGAATGAGCAAAGACATTCAACCCGAGAATCTTGAATTTGTTTGTCTGAGAAGATTCAATCCATCAACACGTATTCAAATTATCGAAGAGGCTATTAAAAGTACAAGTTCTTTGGGACTGGTAATTATTGATGGCTTAAGAGATTTGGTATTCGATATCAATTCCCCAAATGAATCCACCGAGGTTATTTCCAAACTGATGATTTGGACAGAAGTCTATCAGTTGCACATTCACACCGTTTTGCACGTTAATAAAACAGATGATAACGCAAGAGGACATTTGGGAACTGAACTACTGAATAAAGCCGAGACGATACTACAAGTGGTAAGAGATGATAAAGACCCCAATATTTCCATTGTAAAACCAATGAGCATTCGAGATGTTGAGTTCGAGCCTTTTGCCTTTAGGATTGATAATGATGGCTTGCCTGAATCGGTAGATGATTATCATATACAAATAGGTCAAGCTAAAGGATTCGATTATCAAGAAATCTCCGAACAGATTCATCGGGAAGCGTTATCTCTTTCTTTCAAAGAGCAGAAATCGCTTTCTTATGGAGAGCTTATATCAAAGCTCATAGAATCCTATGCCTATTTCGGATATGATTTCGGAATCAACAAAGCTAAAAAACTAAAGGTCTTTTGCCAAAATAAGGCGATGATTTTTAAAGAAGGAAAGTACTATAAATTCAATCCCAATTTTTACTACTGATTCCAAAATCATTCAATGGTCTATTGGTTTAGTCTGGTTTACTACTATATAGTAGTAAACCAGACTAAACCAGCCATCAAAAACCCTTAACTCAATACTGATTTTTCTTTTCAACAGCAAAATTGCTGTTGAAAGAAAAAACACCTAATAAATCCAAAACATATGAATATAAAAACCGCAAAAAATATCAGAATTATCGATTTTCTGAATACTTTAGGGTATCAGCCCCGAAAAATTGTTCGACACTCCCATTTTTACCTTTCTCCTTTGAGAGCGGAAAAAACAGCATCGATGAAAGTCGATAACAAGCTAAATCTGTGGTATGACCACGGTTCTGCACAAGGAGGAACAATAATAGACCTCATTCTTGCTATGCAAAAGGCAGGAACGGTTTCTGATGCATTATCCTTCTTGAAAGATCTGAATTTGAAAACAGATTTTGTTTTCAACGATAAGAGCAAGGAATTAGAAAATCGCATGACCAAAAATGAATCCAATATTAAAATTGAGAAAATACAATCTCTTCTGGATTCAAAATTGTTAAACTATTTACAGGAACGCAAGATCAACATTGATACAGCTAAGATATATTTGCAGGAGTGTCATTATTCCGTAGAACATAGAAAATACATAGCATTGAGTTGGCTCAATAATAGCGGTGGGTGTCATCTTCGTTCAGAATTTTTCAAAGGCTGTACTTCGCAGGATATTTCAATTATTAAAAATAATAATCCAAATCAGAAAAATAAAATATGTTTGGTCTATGAAGGAATGTTTGATTTCCTATCCCATCTTACTTTAAAAAATGAAAATCAGTTTAAAGTAGATTGTATTATTCTTAATTCCCTTTCCAATTTGAATAAAGCTGTAGAATGGATAAAAGAAAAACAACTCATACCAAGTTTATTGCTTGACAATGATAAACCTGGACAAGAAGGCACTTCGAAATTGCTTGAAATATTTCCTGAAGCAGTGGATTTTTCAGTAATTTATTCCAATCACAAAGACCTGAACAATTACCTCAAAAGCAAAAGTATTTTGAAAAATAATTTAACTAATGATATTGAAGAGGGTATAAAATCAGAGCAATCAAACTCTTATAAACAGAAAAGATAGCGGTTGCACGGTTGGGCTTTTGGTAAAAAAGCCATAGCTTATTAGGGCTTTTTCTTAACGCTCCGTTCCACTGCACTAAAAAAGCCCCAATAAGCCAAGGGGAATACTCCCCCTTTGGAAACCCCCGAATTACTTAACGATTAGATTTAAGAATTATGTCATATACCGTTTTACATTTAGAAAAAGCCAAAGGTAATGATTCCGGAATGTCAGCACATATAGAAAGAACCATCCATCCAAAAAACGCAGATGCTTCACGAACTCATCTCAACAAAGAAATGATTGCCTATCCTGAAGGAATCAAAAACAGGACTTCGTCAATACAATACAGGTTAGATAATGCCAATCTGAAAAGAAAGATCGGAACCAATCAGGTGAGAGCCATTCGTATTATGTTATCCGGAACTCATGAAACGATGAAAGAAATTGAGAAAAATAAACAATTGGACAATTGGTGTAAAGATAATCTCGATTGGATCAAAGAAACTTTTGGAGAAGAAAATTTGGTTTCGGCGGTATTACATATGGATGAAAAAACACCTCATCTCCATGCTACTATAGTTCCAATAGTCACAGGAGAAAGACGAAAAGCAAAAAAAGACAGCAATCCTCTGATCTATAAAAAGAAGAATTCAAATGCTAACCGCCTTTGTGCTGATGATATAATGGCAAGAAATAAACTGAAGCACTATCAGAATACCTACGCTGCAGCTATGGCAAAATACGGATTAAGAAGAGGGATTGAAGGCTCGGAAGCCAAACATATTTCCACAACTGAATATTACCGAAACCTCCATGAACAAAATCAACAGTTGGAACAGGAAAAGAACATAAAACAATCTGAATTGAAAACCATTGAGAAAAACATATCCTCGAAAAAAGTGATTGAAAGTTTCACAAATGTTCTTACTGGTTCTAAAACCAAAAGACTGGAAAAGGAAAATGAGCAGATGAAAAGTAAATTGAATACAATTAATACCTCAAATGATAGAGAAAAAAAGAAATTACAAGAATCAGTTTCAAAACTGGAAAATACCTTAGAAAAACAAAACATGGTGTTTGATAAGGTAATGCAATATCATCCTGATATCAATTACACTCTAGCTATAGTGATAGAATGTGAAAAAATGGGATTACCTCCAGAGCTTATCAAAACGCTATTAGAAAAGCAAGAAATCCATATCAGCGGAGAGGTATATTCTTCAAGGCATTTTAAAAGTTTCAAAATTGAGAATATTAAATTAAGCATTGAATATGACAAAGCAGAAAAAAGTAAAATTCTAAAAATTGATAATATACAATATCAGAAATGGTTGGAAGAAAAACACATGGAAAGTTTAAAATTCCAAACTTTAGAAAACCAAGAAAAGATTCAGAAAAGATTGAAAAGGTAAACTTTTCCAACTCCCATTTTACTTTGAAAAAATGATTTTTTTCAATCATTAAAATTCTCTCACAAAATATGTAAACTATTGATATACAATTAAAAAAAACACCGCTATTCAAAATTTCGAATAGTGGTGTTTAGATTTTATGGAATTAGTAATCCGCAATAAAAAACCTATTTGTTGAATAATATATAATTTTAAAAAGCAAAAGTTTAAATTATTGGCTAGTAGTGTAACAGTATTTCAATTATTTAGAGCATGTTTTTGGATTAAAAACCATAAGATTAAGCTGTAAATCGTTAGCAAAAGGTGAACAACCATTTATTAAAAACTTTAGGAGTGTTTTCAAAAAAGAAATAAATTTAATTATGGAAACACCTAAGAAAAAAAGTACTGAAAAATTCGCAAAAGACATTCGTAAAAATACGAGAAGGATTTTTGCAACCGAGCAAAAGATTCTTATTGCAATGGAAAGACTTCGTACAGAGAGTTCTGTGGCAGAATTATGCAGAAAACATAACATTGCTAAACCATAGTTCTACTGATGAAATAAAGAGTTTATGGAAGATAATAAAATTAACAACAGTTTTGTAATTCAAAAAAAGTTTTAAATTTCTGATGCTATTATTTGTAAAGTGTATGAATTCAAAATTTTCTAACGATTTTATATCGCTTTCAAATCAATATTAAAATTTAGCGGTTTTCTTTGTCCAATAAGAAGCTTACGATTTATATTAATTTTATTTTTCAAAAAAAAATTAAACAAAAAGATTTGTGAAATTAAATTTTTGACAGTGTAGTTTGACTTTTTCTTTATTGTAATTCATCTGGATTTTTATTACATTTGTTTAAATAAATTAAAAACCATTGTGAATCAGAATCCTGAACAAAAAGCAAGAGACCTTATTGATAAGCAATTGGAAGAATGTGATTGGGTAATACAAAATAAAAACCAAATCAATTTGGCTTCTCACATTGGCGTTGCGGTTAGAGAATACACTACTGATGTAGGACCTGCAGATTACGTGCTTTTTGTAAAAGGAAATCCTGTAGGAATTATTGAAGCCAAAAGAATAGAATTGGGACAAAACCTTTCTGTAGTGGAAGAACAAGGAGAAGATTATGCCAATGCCAAATTAAAACATCTTAATAATCAACCTTTGCCATTTGTATATGTAAGTACAGGTGAGATTACCAAGTTTACCAATTATAAAGAGCCGAAACCTCGCTCCAGAGAGATATTTTCTTTTCACAGACCCGAAACTTTATTGAAGTGGTTTCAAAGTGAAAAATCTTTAAGAAGTGGCTTATTAGATATTCCCGAACTTCCTACGCTCAATTTACGAGATTGCCAAATAGATGCCATTACCAATTTAGAAAAATCATTTAAAGATTTCAGACCTAAAGCTTTAGTGCAAATGGCAACAGGTTCTGGTAAAACTTTTACAGCCATTACTTTTATTTATAGACTTCTAAAATATGCCAAAGCCAAACGCATTCTGTTTTTGGTAGATACTAAAAACTTGGGCGAACAAGCAGAGCAGGAGTTTATGGCATATCTACCTAACGATAGCAATAGCAAATTTTCTGAACTCTATCCTGTTACTCGATTAAAAAATAGTTTTATTCCTGATGACAATCAAGTGTATATAAGCACTATACAAAGGATGTATTCTATTTTGAAAGGGAGTGAATTAGACGAAAGTGCAGAAGAAAATAATCCTTACGAAACGTTTCAACCCAAAGAAGCACTGCCTGTAGTATATAATGAAAAAGTACCTGTAGAATTTTTTGATTTTATTGTAATTGATGAATGTCACCGCAGTATTTACAATCTTTGGAAACAGGTTTTAGATTATTTTGATGCTTTTCAAGTGGGGCTTACTGCCACTCCTGATAACAGAACTTTTGCGTATTTCAATGAAAATGTAGTTTCAGATTATGGTTATGAAAAAGCTGTGGTAGATGGTGTTTTAGTTCCTTACAATGTTTTTACCATTGAAACTAAAATCTCTAAAGAAGGCGCACAAATACAGATGGGAGAGCGTGTAGATAAAAGAGAACGCCTTACCCGCAAAAAGTTTTGGGAAACCGTAGATGAAGATGTAGCCTATAGCGGAAAGCAATTAGACAAAGATATTGTAAACCCAAGTACAATAAGAAACATCATCAAAGCAGTAAAAGAAAACTTGCCTCAAATGTTTCCTGATAGATATGATAAAGAAGGAAAATTTGAAGTTCCTAAAATGCTGATTTTTGCCAAGACTGATAGCCACGCCGAAGATATTATAGAAATTGTAAGAGAAGAATTTGGCGAAGAAAATAAGTTCTGCAAAAAAATTACCTATCAATCTCAAGAAGACCCTAAAAGTATTTTGAGCCAATTTAGGAATGATTATTATCCTAGAATTGCCGTAACGGTGGATATGATTGCAACGGGAACAGACATTCGTCCGCTAGAAGTTTTGTTGTTTATGCGTGATGTAAAAAGCAAAAGCTACTATGAGCAAATGAAAGGCAGAGGAACCAGAACTTGCTCGCTAGAAGAATTACGACTGAAAGGAACACCTTCTGCACAATACAGCAAAGACCATTTTGTAATTATAGACGCAATAGGTGTAGAAAGTTCTCAAAAAACCGATAGCCGACCATTAGAAAAAGCACCAGGCGTTTCTCTGAAAGATGTTTTGCAGATTATTGCCATGGGAAATCGTTCCGAAGAAATGCTCACTACTCTGGCGAACCGATTGATACGCCTTGACCGACAAATCAATGAAAAAGAAAAACAAACCTTTAGCGAACACGCCAATGGTTTACAAATAAAGCAAGTAGTTCAGAAACTTTTAGATGCTTATAATCCTGATACGCTAGAGCAAATAAGAATAAATGTAGAACGTGAAAAAATAGGCGAAGCTCCTGCGGAAAAAGAAAAAGCGGTAGAAGAACACCACCAAGCTTTAATAGAAAAAGCGGTAGCGGAATTGCACAACCCAGATTTGCGTAATTTTATTGTAGATGTACGCAAGAAATATGACCAGATTATAGACACCGTAAACATAGACGAAATTACCAACATCGGTTGGGCAACCGACCAAAAAGAACAAGCAGAAAGTACCGTAGAAGCTTTTGAACGATGGGTACAAGAGCACAAAGACGAAGCTTTGGCATTGCAGATTTTCTATGATGCGCCATACCGAAGAAGAGAACTTACTTACAAACTTATTAGAGATTTGTATGAAAAACTCATTTTAGAACAACCTACTCTGCAACCAGCCAAATTATGGGATGCCTACAGCCAAATAGAAAACAACCCGAAAACCAGAACCGAAAAACCAAAACAAGAATTGGTGCTTTTGGTTTCTGTAATTAGAAAAGCATTGAAGATAGACGAATATCTTACAGGGTACGACAGAACTGTTGATAGAAACTTCCAGCAATGGATTTTTGCACAACATACAGGGAAACATACCGCATTTACCGAAGAACAAATGCAATGGCTACGAATGATAAAAGATTTTATTGCCAACTCCTTCCATTTTGAGCAAGAAGATTTTGAGTTAGACCCTTTTAACGCACATGGAGGTTTAGGCAAGTTTTACCAATTATTTGGCGACCAATATTTAGAAATTATTGATGAATTAAACGAAGTTTTAGCAGCGTAAAAATGAAAATAGTAACTGCCACATTATTTATTAAGCAAATAGATACAGACGGACACCAACCTCTGTTTTTGCTTTGTGATGATGGGCAAAAATACTATACAAAATATCTGAATTCATTTGATAAAAAAGAACTGCAATGTTTGGTGTACGAAATGCTCGCTACCGAATTATTAAAAACTTTGGGAATTCCTTGTGCTAATGATAGCTTAGTAAAAATACCTCCAATATTGATTTCTAAAGAGATTAAGTATGCCAATTCATACAAAAGAAGTAAATTAGCTTGGGGTTCTCAAGAAGTGGTAAGAGCTGATTTGGTTACCCAATTTTCTATTCCTACTCATAAAAACCTTTTTAAAATGATTGCCAATCCCGAAGATGTTTTGAAGATAGCAATTTTTGACCTTTGGACGGATAATGCAGACAGAAGAGAAGACAATTATAATCTCCTCAAAAAAGAAGAATTGGACAAAATACAAATATTACCAATAGACCACGCTACACTTTTTGGAGGTTTCAATAGATTGCATACTTTTAGTGAAAAAGATTCTTGCACTATACATAACAAGTTGGTTTTTAGTGAGTTTTATAAAAATACGGTAAAGCATATTTCGGTGGAAAAACAATTGGATATTGCAGAAAATTTTCTAAATTTGCTTACCCAAATAAAAATTAAAGAAATCACTCATGAAGTTTTTTCACACATTCCCGAGAGTTGGGAGATTAATGAGAATTTAAAAGAAAGAATTGAAAAATTCCTTCTTTCAGACTTTCGTATGAAGTCTTTGCACAATTTAGTACTTACTATTTTACCTTTAAATTCTAAAAAATGAAAAACTTCCTTTCCACTATTTATATAGAAACTAATTCTGCTACTGCCGAGAAAATAAGCATTGGGCTTATAGTGGTTACAGAGCACAAAGTTTTTTTTAAATACTCTAAAAATAAATTAAAAATCGCCGAAAAACTATTAGGCAACAGTATAGAAAATTTGGTTAAGTTTTCTCTTAACGCTATTAAAGAAAAAGTAACCATCACCAATGCAGAATTGGCAAAACAATCGCAGAAACTGTTTTCTCCGGTTAGTTTTTTTACAGATGAATATATAAAATACCTTAATCGCTATTCTCAAGGTTTATTGCAATATGATGCGCCAAAACCTTATGTAGCAGAAGTAAACCCATCTGTATTTGAATCTCTTTTTGCCACTTTTATTTCTAAAGAAGAAAGCAATAAAGACCGCAATACGTTTTACCATCAGATAAAAAATAAGATTAAAAAATCTGAAATGATGGAGCGCGTAAATTTAGATTACAAATTAAGCCCTGCAAAAATACCATCACTTATTGCACAAGAAAACATTACCATTATCTCTAAAAACGGTAATATTTTGGCAGGCGAACTTATAGATTTTACGGCAAATATAGAAATGGTGAAACAAAATATTTACGAATTTGAAGCCATAGTAAAGTCTCTTAAAATATTTGAAAAACAGCATATTATTAATAGTAAAAATAATACCAATTATTATGCTTTATTTAATAAACCAGAGCCTAAATCTGTACAAGAGAAATTTCTAAACCATCTGAAGAGTTTAGACCAAACAGATTTTATTAATTTTCAATTAGAAGAAGCATCTT
>CALFIE010000031.1 GCA_937876095.1 uncultured Flavobacteriales bacterium
GCTTTTGATAAACACAAAGATAATAAAAATTAGGCTATTTTACGGATATTCATAATTTTTTTTTACTTAAATCATCTTTCAAAAAAATTCCTATTTTCCTGTTGATAAACTCACCAACCACAAAATGAACTTTTTTATAATCTGAAATGATTACATATTCTTTGAAACAATACATTTGCCCTTCCAATGGATCTATAACTTCAACATATCTATCTGAGCAATGCCAATAATGGTTCCAAATATTAATACCATCTACTTTATATTCTTTATCAACTTCAATTATTGAAGCAAATTTCCAATTAGCCATAATTTTCTTTTTTTAAAAATTTAAAAAAAATATTTTTACTTCGCGGTTTTCAAAATTACACATCGTAATTTAGCATCACCACATTGGTAATAGGATGACATTGGCAAGTCAGCACAAAACCTCTTTCTACCTCATCTTCGGTGAGTGCAAAATTCTTTTCCATAAAAACTTCACCTTCCATCACTTGTGCTTTGCAGGTGCAACAAACGCCTCCTTTGCAAGCAAAAGGAACGGGTAATTTCTCTTGCAACGCCTGATCTAGAATACTGTTTTTCTTAGAATTGAGATGAAAACTGTATTCATCATCATCTATGATTAAAGTTACCATACTTTCAATATTCGGGATTGCACGAAATTCTTCGCTTTTTTCTGAAGAATTTTCATCTTCTGGAGCGGTAAAATACTCGTACAAAACCTGAATTGCAGGTACTTTTTGTTCTTTTTTCAAATAATCTGAAACCGATGATATCATTTCTGCAGGTCCACAAATAAAATAGGTGGATTCTTGCACCGGAATTTCACCGAAACGTTGTAACAACTGCCCCACTTTTTCTGCGGTAATTCTGCCTTCAAACAAATCGTCGTTGTGATTTTCTCGGCTTACCAAATACAAAATTTTTAATCTGCCTTCAAATTGCCTTTCTAATTTTTTCAGTTCATCGTGCTTCAAAACGTGCGCAATCGTGCGATTGCTGTAGAATAAATATGCAGTACTTTTCGTTTCTTGATAGAGTGCTTCTTTCAGGTTAGATAAAACGGGCGAAATTCCACTTCCTGCAGCAAAGCCAACATACGTTTTTTGATTATTGGGATGAAAAATCGTGTTGAAACTACCAAGTGGAGGCATTACTTGCAAAGTATCACCAACTTTTAGAGTATAATTCAAGTAAGTAGAAACTTTACCTTGCTCCAATTTTTTTACCAAAATTTCTAATTGCTGGTTCCCTTCACTCGGAGCATTACAAATAGAATAAGACCTTCTGCATTCTTCTTCCCCAAATTGATGCATCAGGTTAAGATATTGCCCTTGCTTAAAACTAAATTTCGACTGTAATTCTTTGGGAATTTCTAAAAAAATATTTAGTGCATCTTCTGTATCTTTTTGCAAATCAGATACTTTCAATAGATAAAATGAATTCATAATTGGATAACATCAGCATCATTATGCCGAACTCAACAAATATAACAAAGTCTTTTTAACTTTAGAAATATTTTTAAAAGAATCTACCAACTGACTTTTTTTCTTAAAAAAATAATGAAAAACAAGTGAAATCGGAATTTTTGGCTGCAATTATTTATTAAATTACTGAAAATCAGTAAATTTGACTTGTTTTCTAGTTTAGCAAATTTTTTGCGATTAACCATCAAAACGAATTAAATTATGAATCTAAATCAATATACAACCAAATCACAAGAAGCCATACAAAAAGCGCAAGGAATTGCGATGGAATTTGGTAACCAAAGCATAGAACCTCAACATCTATTAGAAGGAATTCTGCAAATAGATGAAAATATTTCTTCTTTTTTAATGAAAAAATCTGAAGCAGATTTATCATTAATTAGAGATAAAAACAGAGAACTCATAGAAAATCTACCTAAAGTAGAAGGCGGAGAAATTTACCTATCGCAAACTGCCAACAAAATTTTGCTGGAAGCTCCCAATATTGCCAAAAAAATGGGTGATGAATATGTAACCATAGAACATCTTTGGTTGGCTCTACTCGACGTAAAATCATCGGTTTCTACGATGTTGAAAGATTTCGGAGTGAGCAAAAATTCTTTGGAAATGGCGATTAAAGAAATCAGAAAAGGCAACAAAGCCAACTCTGCAAGTTCTGAAGAAACCTATCAAAGTTTAAATAAATATGCCAAAAATTTTAATGAATTGGCAGCCGAAGGAAAACTGGATCCCGTAATTGGAAGAGACGAGGAAATCCGTAGAGTTTTACAAATTTTGTCTAGAAGAACCAAAAACAATCCCATATTAATCGGAGAACCTGGAGTTGGTAAAACTGCGATTGCAGAAGGAATTGCACACCGAATCATTTCTGGTGATGTTCCCGAAAATTTGGCAGACAAAACCTTGTATTCTCTAGATATGGGCTCCCTAATTGCAGGTGCAAAATACAAAGGCGAGTTCGAAGAAAGACTGAAATCCGTCGTAAATGAAGTAATAAAATCCGAAGGACAAATCATTCTATTTATAGATGAAATTCACACTTTGGTAGGAGCAGGAGGTGGAGAAGGCGCAATGGATGCAGCCAATATTTTGAAACCAGCACTTGCAAGAGGAGAACTGCGTGCAATAGGTGCAACTACGCTGAATGAATACCAAAAATATTTTGAAAAAGATAAAGCACTAGAAAGACGTTTCCAGAAAGTGGTGGTAGAAGAACCAGACACCGAATCTGCCATCTCCATTTTGAGAGGAATTAAAGAAAAATATGAAGCCCATCATAAAATTACCATCAAAGATGAAGCAATAATTGCAGCAGTAGAAATGTCGCAACGCTACATTACCGACCGATTTTTGCCAGACAAAGCCATCGATTTGATAGATGAAGCCAGTGCAAAATTGCGTATGGAAATCAATTCTAAACCAGAAGAACTGGATGTTCTGGATAGAAAACTGATGCAAATGGAAATAGAATTGGCTGCGATTTCCAGAGAAGGTAACGAAATAAAAATTAATCACCTGAAAGAAGATATTGCTAAAATTTCTGATGAGCGAAACACCTTATTTGCAAAGTGGTCGCAAGAAAAACAGCGTAGCGAAGATATAACTGCGGTAAAAAAAGAAATAGAAAGTCTGAAATTAGAAGCAGAACGTGCTTCTAGAGCAGGAGATTACGCCAAAGTTGCAGAAATACAATATGGTAAAATCAAGGAAAAAGAAGATGACTTGCAAAAACTGGAATTAGAGATGCAAAATCATCAAAATGAATTGATTAAAGAAGAAGTAACCGCAGAAAATATCTCTGAAGTAGTCGCAAAATGGACCGGAATTCCTGTAACCAAATTACTGCAGTCCGAAAGAGAAAAACTCCTACATCTAGAAGATGAGTTGCACAAAAGAGTGGTCGGTCAAGAAGAGGCAATTTCTGCAGTTTCTGATGCCATCAGAAGAAACCGAGCCGGATTGAACGATGACAAAAAACCAATCGGTAGTTTCTTGTTTTTAGGAACAACCGGAGTTGGTAAAACAGAACTCGCAAAAGCATTGGCAGAATATTTATTTGATGACGAAAATAATATGACCAGAATAGATATGAGCGAATACCAAGAAAGACACAGCGTTTCTAGATTGGTTGGTGCGCCTCCTGGTTATGTTGGTTATGATGAAGGTGGACAATTAACCGAAGCAGTGCGAAGAAGACCTTATTCTGTGGTGCTTCTCGACGAGATTGAAAAAGCACATCCCGATGTTTTCAACACACTTTTGCAGGTTTTAGATGATGGTAGATTGACCGATAACAAAGGACGAGTGGTGAATTTCAAAAACACCATTATCATTATGACTTCTAATTTAGGTTCGCACATTATACAAGAAAATTTTGAGAACTTAACCGAAGAAAATCAGTATGAAATTGTAGAAAAAACCAAGGTAGAAGTTTTTGAACTATTGAGACAAACTCTTCGACCGGAATTCTTGAACAGGATAGATGAAACCGTTCTATTCCAACCATTGAATAGAAATGAAATTGGCAAAATAGTACAATTTCAGTTGAGAGAAATCAATAAAATGTTAGAAAAAAGAAATATTATTTTGACGGCAACCAAAGAAGCCATCGATTTTATTTTGAAAAAAGGATATGATGCAAGTTTCGGAGCAAGACCTCTGAAAAGAGTCATTCAACAGGAAGTACTGAATAAATTATCCAAAGAAATATTGGCAGGAACCATCAACGACGGAGACAGAATCACTCTGGATTACTTCGAAGAAAGTGGATTAATTTTCAGGCCAACAGTAAAATAATTTTTTTTTCATAGTTTGTGTTTTTAATGGAGAAAACCCGGCGGAAAAATTTCCGACGGGTTTTCTGATTTTATGATGAAAAAAACTTCTTCAAAATTCTGAAGAAGTTTCTATATTACTCTAAATCAATTCGATTTTTTGGCTTTAATCATTGCTTCGAGCATATCCCACATTTCTTGCGGAATTTCTTCGAGCATATTAAATTCACCTGCTCCTTGCAACCATTCTCCACCATCAATGGTTACAACTTCTCCGTTGATATAGGCAGAATAATCTGAAACCAAATATGCCGCCAAATTGGCTAATTCTTGGTGATCTCCTACTCTTCTGAGTGGTACTTTCTTCCTCATATCAAATTTTTCGGCCAAATCTCCTGGTAATAATCTTTCCCAAGCTCCTTTTGTTGGGAACGGACCAGGTGCAATTGCGTTGGTTCTGATGTTGTATTTCGCCCATTCTACAGCCAAACTTCTGGTCATTGCCAAAACTCCGGCTTTTGCAGTTGCAGACGGAACTACGTATGCAGAACCAGTCCAAGCGTAAGTAGTCACAATATTGAGAACTGTTCCTGGAATTTTATTTTCAATCCAATATTTCCCAATAGAAAGTGTACAATTTTTTGAACCTTTCAAAACAATATCTATAATAGAATCGAAGGCAGAATGTGTCAATCTTTCGGTTGGTGAAATGAAATTTCCTGCGGCGTTGTTCAGCAAAATATCAATTCTACCAAATTCTTTGATGGCAGCGTTTTTCATTGCTTCTACTTCGTCCCAATTCCTAACATCGCAAGAAACGCAAAGTACTTTTCCGCCTGTTTCTGCTTCTAATTCTGCAGCAGTTCCCTGTAATTTTTCTAAATTTCTAGAAGTGATGACCACTTTTGCACCCAATTGAAGAAAATATTTGGTCATTGCCTTTCCTAGTCCGCTTCCACCACCTGTTACGATGGCTACTTTATCTTTCAATGCACCATCTTGAAGCATTGGTTGTGTGTACATATTCATATTTTAGTTTGAAATTGTTTAATTGGTTAAAAGTAAGCAATTATAAAATTCTATGAAAAAAATCTATTATGTAAAGACGATAAATTAATAATAAGAATAGGAAATATTGAATATTTTTGCACCACCAAAAAAATAAATAATGAATTTTTTAGAATTAATGCAACAACGTTATACCACCAAAAAGTATAACCCAAATGTAAAAATAAGTGCAGAAAAAATAGAGGAATTAAAACAAATTCTTCAACTTTCACCCTCATCTATCAATAGCCAACCTTGGAAATTTATCTTTATAGAAAACCAAGAAATGAAAGAGAAATTGTCAGAAGTTTCCTACATTAATAAAGAAAAAGTAGTGAATTGCAGTCATGTAGTGGTTTTCAATGCGATTGATGATATTCCTTATTTGGAAAAACATCTTACTGAAAAACTTCCGGAATATGCCATTAATTATTACAATGCAATGATTAAAAATAAACCAGAACACGAGATAAAGGCTTGGCTTCAAAATCAAGTATATCTTTCTTTAGGAATTTTTCTTTCGGCTTGTGCAAGTATGGAGGTTGATGCAACACCTATGGAAGGAATTATGCAGGACAAATACACTGAAATCCTCGGTTTAGAAAATTACAAAACAGCTTTTGCGGTTTGCATTGGGAAACGCGACGAGGAAGACAATAACCAACCAAGCAAAACTCCGAAAAAGAGAATTGCAATGGATCAAATTATTGAAATCTTGTAATTAGACAAAATCGTATCATAATGAAAACCCTTTCAGAATTTGAAACTCAGAAAGGGTTTTTTGTTAGTGGAAAAAACAATTATTTTCTATCAAAAAGCAATCTTTCTCCAAATTTCTGTTCAGAAATTTTCCCATTTTCGAAGGACAAAAATCCGTTTACAAATGTATGCGTAATTTTGTTGTGAAATATCTCTCCTTCCAAAGGTGACCAACCACATTTGTACAAAATATTTTCTTTAGAAACACTGTAACCACTTTCTAAATCTACCAAAACTAAGTCTGCTTTGTAATTTTCTTTAATGAAGCCACGTTTCTCAATTTCAAAAATAATGGCCGGATTGTGCGCCATTTTTTCTACGATTTTTTCTAAAGAAATTTTACCATTTTGGTAATTTTCGAGCATCACATTCAGCGAATGTTGCACCAAAGGTGCACCAGAAGGTGCTTGCAAATATTTCTCAGATTTTTCTTCTAAAGTGTGTGGAGCGTGGTCAGTTGCAACCACATCTATCCTATCATCTAAAAGCGCTTCCCAAAGTTGGTCTTTATCTTTTTGCGTTTTCACTGCAGGATTCCATTTGATTAAAGTTCCTTTGGTTTCGTAATCTTCATTGGTAAAAGTAAGGTGATGCACGCAAACTTCCGCAGTTATTTTTTTGTCTTTTAATGGAATTTCATTCGTAAAAAGCGATGTTTCTTTACCTGTAGAAATATGGAAAATATGTAATCTTGCCCCGGTTTTTTTTGCCAATTCAATCGCTTTGGAACTCGAAATATAGCAGGCTTCTTCACTTCTGATTAAATGATGAAATTTCATCGGAATGTCGTCGCCAAATTCTGCTTTGTATTTTTCTAAATTATTTTTGATGGTGGTTTCGTCTTCGCAATGAACGGCAATCAACATTTTCGATTTTGAAAAAATTTTCTCCAAAATTTCGGGATTATCAACCAACATATTTCCCGTTGAAGAACCGAGAAACAACTTGATTCCAGCCACATTTCGTGGATTGGTTTTCAGAATTTCTTCTAAATTATCATTGGTTCCACCCATCATAAAAGAATAATTGGCAAAAGAATTTTTAGAAGCGATTTGGTATTTTTCTTCCAAAATTTCTTGTGTTACCGCATTCGGAACTGTATTTGGTTGTTCTATAAAACTGGTAACTCCACCTGCAATTGCAGATCGAGATTCACTTTCGATGTCTGCTTTCCAAGTTAAGCCTGGTTCGCGAAAATGCACTTGGTCATCTATAATTCCTGGTAATAAGTATTTTCCTGTTGCTTCTATAATTTTATCAATCCCTTCTTCCGAAATATTTTTTGAAATTTTTGAAATAAGGTCATTATCTATAAGCAAATCACTTTCAAAAATTTGGTTTTCATTGACGATTTTGGCGTTTTTTATGAGGGTTTTCATTTTTTTTAAAGATTTCAGAAGCTAGATTTTAGAATTTAAAATTCCTACTTTTTTCATTTTCTACAAATTTAATTCAAGTTTTGGCGAAAGCCAAATGAATATTGAATTTTGTAGTCTGTATAAAGTCCAACTCTATTGATGATCAAAAAACACAAAATTCTAAAATCTATTTTTACCTTTGCAGAAAATTTTCAAAAAATTGTATAAAAAACTATTAGGACAAACTGCAGTATATGGATTAAGTTCTGTATTGGTGAGGATTTTCCCATTCCTTATTGCGCCAATTGTCACCAAAGCATTTGGTCCAGAAGCTTCATCTCCATTTGTGGATTGGTATTCTATTGCAGGAGTAATTACGGTACTTCTTACGCACGGAATGGAAACTTCTTTTTTCAGATTTGCACAAGAAGATCATATTTCAAAAAAAACATTAGTTTCTACCACATCTGTAAGTATTTTAGCAATTGGTGTAATTTATCTTACGTTAGGTTATGTTTTCCGACAAGAATTAGCGAATGCGTTTCAAACTCCTGATCAAGTAAATTATTTGGTAATTTTCTTGTTTATTTTGTCAATAGACGCATTTTCTACCATTCCTTCTGCAGTTTTGCGACTAGAGGGAAAACCAATTCGGTATATGTTATCAAAAGTTTTGGGCTCATTGGTTTATTTCGGTTTGGTTTATTTTTTTATTAAAATTTTAAAAAATCATCCAGAAGGAATTTTAGGATTAAAATACAACCCTAAAATTGGTGTTGGTTACGTATTTATAGCGAATTTAGCTCAAAGCATTATTACTTTATTAATAGTTGGGAGAGAATTTGTGAATTTTAGTTTTGCAAGTTTTGATTTCAAATTATGGAAAAGAATTATGAACTATTCTTGGCCAGTAATGATTGCAGGTTTAGCCGGAATTGTAAATCAAACCATAGATAGACAGTTTTTGAAGTATTTTTTACCAGACAAAGTTGCGCGACACCAAATTGGTGTTTATGGTGCAGTGTACAAAATTGCAACTTTTATTACGGTTTTCAGACAAGCATATCAATTAGGAATAGAACCCTATTTTTTCTCAAGTTTCAAAGACAAAAATTCACACAAAACTTATACCATTTTAATGGATGTGTTTGTGATTTGCAATTGCTTAATTTACGTTGGATTAATGGTAAATTTACAATGGATTTCAGAACGTTATCTCAATAATCCGCTCTACAACGAAGGCATAGAAATCATTCCTTTTGTGATGTTAGGTGCGCTATTTTTAGGGATTTATCTTAACCTTTCTATTTGGTATAAATTGTCTGACCAAACAAGAGTTGGTTTATATATCAGTTTAATAGGAGCAACCATAACAACTTTAATAAATGTACTTTTCATTCCAAAATATGGATATTGGGCAAGTGCAATCGCCGCCTTGATCACATTTTTTTCAATGATGGTAATTTCTTATATTTGGGGGAGAATCGCATATCCTATTCCTTATAATACTAAAAAAATACTCGCATATATCTCTATTTCAGTAGCAATTTCTTTTATTTCTTTTTATTTCTTTAGAGAAAATTATTGGGTAGGAAATTTGCTATTTTTGTTTTTTATTCTATTCATTATATTTATGGAAAGAAATTTGCTTAAGAAAATAATCAAGAAAAATTAACTTAAAAATTACTTATGAAAATCATAGTTCCAATGGCAGGTCGCGGTTCCAGACTTAGACCTCATACTCTTACTGTTCCTAAACCACTTATTCCGATCGCAGGAAAACCAATTGTACAAAGATTGGTAGAAGATATTGCAAAAGTTGCTGGTGAAAAAATTGATGAAATTGCCTTTATTATAGGTGATTTTGGTGATGAAGTAAAAGAATCTTTAATCCAAATTGCCGAAAAGCTGGGAGCAAAAGGAAGCGTTTACACACAAGACGAACCACTCGGAACAGCGCACGCAATAAAATGTGCCGAAAATTCTATGCAAGGTGATGTTGTAGTTGCTTTTGCAGACACGCTTTTCCGTGCTGATTTTATATTAGATAAAAATTCTGATGGCGTAATTTGGGTGAAAAAAGTAGCCGATCCTTCTGCTTTTGGTGTGGTAAAATTAGACGATTACGGATTCATTACCGATTTTGTAGAAAAACCCAAAGAATTTGTCTCTGATTTGGCAATTATTGGGATTTACTATTTCAAATCTGCTGAAAAATTAATGTCGGAAATCAACTATATCATGAGCAATGACATTAAAGTAAGTGGTGAATATCAATTAACCACCGCTTTAGAAAATCTAAGACAAAAAGGCGCCAAATTTTCTCTTGGGAAAGTAGATGATTGGATGGATTGCGGAAATAAAAACGCAACCGTAGAAACCAACGGGAAAATTTTGGAATACGAAAGAGAAGCAATGTCGCATTTCCCAAAATCGGCTCATATAGAGAATTGTTTGATTATTCCGCCTTGTTTCATAGGTGAAAACGTGAGAATTACCAACTCAAAAATCGGACCGGGAGTTTCACTTGGGAACAATACGGTAGTCATTAATTCTAACATAGATAATTCATTGATTCAGGAAAACACAGTTATAGACCACGGAAATCTTAGCAATTCTATGATTGGTAATTCTGCACAATATTTCGGTGTGGCAAGAGAAATTTCTTTGGGCGATTTTTCGGTACTTGATTTTTTGGCAAAATAATTTTTTGGTAAAAAACAATAGAAATCTCTTTTCAAAATTCGATTTTTTTACAAAATTTCGCTCAATAAATTGATGTTTTTTTTGACTATTATTACCTTGTACCTTCGAAAATGTTTAGAGTAAAACATTTGGCATTATTTTTTATGAATATCCGTAAAATAGCCTAATTTTTATTATCTTTGTGTTTATC
>CALFIE010000032.1 GCA_937876095.1 uncultured Flavobacteriales bacterium
CGGAGCGGAGATTTTATTCCACAAAAATGTGAATGCGCTGATTGGATATAACGTTTTGAAGCAAACCGAGCTTAAAACCGAAAATCATGGTGGTGGCATTACCTTTGGACTGTCGTTGAAAATAAAAGCGTTTGACATAGCATTCAGTCGAACAGGCTATAACGTTAGTCAAGCCTCTTACGGATTTACCGTAGCGGCCGATCTGAACAGAATGATCTTTAAAAAGAGAACTTTATGATAGAAGGAGGATACCTGACGCCTCAACAAATTGTTGCCGAGTTGGATAAGTATATTGTCGGTCAGCACGAAGCCAAGCGAAACGTGGCCATTGCCTTGCGCAATCGCTGGCGCAGAATGAATGTGAAATCGGAAATGCGCGATGAGATCATTCCGAATAACATATTGATGATCGGGGCTACCGGTGTGGGCAAAACTGAAATTGCCCGCAGACTTGCTAAAATTGCTGATGCACCCTTCGTGAAAGTGGAGGCTTCGAAATTTACAGAAGTCGGCTATGTAGGACGTGATGTTGAAAGCATGGTTCGCGACCTCGTGGAGCAATCGGTAAACATGGTAAAAGCGCGAAAGAAAGAAGAGGTGAAGGAACGCGCTGCCCAGATTGTAGAAGATATCATTCTTGATGCCTTGATTCCCCCGATGCGTCAGCCTTCAAAAACCGGGTTTGTTAATCCACAGCAGGAACAGGAAAATCAATCCGTACCAACAAGTGATGTGGAGCTAAATGAACGTACGCGGGTATTGTTCCGCGAAAAGCTAAAGAACGGTGAGCTGGAGGAGCGAAAAATTGATATCAACATCAAGCCTGCAGGTAATTCTAACATTGGCATGATCGGTGCAGGCATGATGGACGAAGTATCCATGATGAACCTGCAGGAAATGATCGGTGGCATGATGCCGAAAAAGGCAAAGAAGCGCAAGGTTACCGTAAGCGAGGCGCGTGTTATTTTGCTGGAGGAAGAAGCGTCCAAGCTGATTGACATGGATGAAGTAAAAGAAATTGCGATCCGCAAGGCGGAAGATGCAGGTATTATTTTAGGATCTTCTCTAAGCATAGATTATGCAAAACTAGACTATTATTTTACCGCTTTCATCGGGATTTTATTAACTAAATCTAATAGAACTCAAGAAGTATTAAAAGAACTTTCTTCTATTCCAAATGTAATAGAAGCATCTGTAATTTCTGGTAAATACAATATTTTTTGCAAAGTAAGAGCAAAAAATACTGATGATGCTAAAAGAATTATATACCAAATAGATGATATACAAGATGTTATGAGAACAGAAAGTATGATTTCTATGGAGGAGTATTTAAGCGACAAAAACAGATTAATCAATGCGGTTTCTATCTAATTGATTACATTTTAAATTAAAATTAAAACTTTTGAAATTTTTTCAAAAGTTTTTTTTAATTTTATATCAGATTATGAACGAAGAAAATTCAGGAGTTACGTCCACAAAAAGCTGGACTTTTGTTGCAGCATTAGTCTTGATGTTGATCTTAGTAGGATTAAGCATCAATACAGATTTGCAGCATTATGTATCTGATGACAATGTACCAATGTGGTTTTTCTATGGCCTATTTTTTGTAGATGTTTTGATGGTTTTGTCTTTATTATTAATCTATTTCTACAAAAAAATAGGAGTATCTTTACTACCAATTACAGTAGGAATCCATTATATCATGCATAATTATTACTTGTCTACCACTTTGTATTCAGATCTTAATTTGCTTTTTGTTTTTGTAGGAATTGGATTATTTGTAATTATACCTAGATGGAAATTTTATAAATAATACGTTTAATTTTTTAAAAATTTATGTTTTCAAAAGCTTGTCAATACGCCATTAAATCTCTTATCTTCATTTCGCAAGAAGCTTTGTCTGGTAAAACAACCAATGTTAAAGAAATTTCTATTGCCACCAATTCTCCAAAAGCATTTGTTGGCAAAATATTGCAACAGCTCACCAAAGAAGGCATACTGATTTCTACTAAAGGAAAACAAGGAGGTTTTTCAGTAGATTTAGAGAAAATTGAATTTTTAAAAATTTATGATATCATAAAAATTATTGATGGAGAAAACATTTTTAAGCAATGTGGTTTAGGTCTAAAATTTTGCAGTGCGGTAAATCCATGTCCAGTTCACGATGATTATAATCTAATTAAAGAACGAATTCTGCAACTCTCACACAAATATTCTTTTTATGATTTAGCCTTGAAAACTGATCAAGGTTTTGCTTGGCTGAAAAACGATTAAAGAAAATCTACATTTTTTTTACTTTATTTACCAGCTGTTTTTTTTAAATAAAATAGTAATAATTATATTAAAAATCACCTAGAATTTCCTGTTAAAAAAAAGAATAATGAAATTTTCGCGATTTAAATAGGATAAATTTGTCTTATTTAAAAATATATACTATTTTTGCATTGTAAAAATGAATAGTTATGGAAATTAAAGAAAAAACAATTGCTACTATTGTAGCAGAGGATTTCAGAACAGCAAGTGTTTTCAAAAAACACCAGATTGATTTCTGTTGTGGTGGTAATATTAGTATAGAAGAGCTTTGTGCAAAAAAAAATAAAAATGCAGCTGAGATCTATGCAGATTTAGAAGAAATTTCACATGAAAACAAACAAGAAGCCGACTTTAATTCTTGGGAATTAGGAGTTCTTGCAACTTATATAGAACATACACATCATCATTACATAGAAGAAAAAAGTATTTATATTTTGCAATTTTTAGATAAATTAATTCGAGTAAAAGGAAACAGATATCCAGAATTACCTAAAATAAATGATTTGTTTAGAGAATCGGTACAAGAATTGGCTGCACACATGAAGAAAGAGGAATTGATATTATTCCCATACATTAAGAAAATGGAAGAAGCTAAAAAAAATGGAGTAGTACTCTCAAAAGCACCTTTCGGAACTATAGGAAATCCCATTGAAATGATGATACATGATCACGAAATTGAAGGTGCAAGATTTGCAGAAATTGCAAATCTGAGTAATAATTACCAACCACCTTCAGATGCATGTAATACACACCAGGTTACACTGAAAATGTTACGAGATTTCGAAGAAAATCTTCACACACATCTGCATTTGGAAAACAACATTTTGTTCCCAAAAGCACTAGAACTCGAAAAAGAATTCGAAGTATAATTAGTTTATTGAAATCCCACCGAAATTATTTTGGTGGGATTTTTTTATCTTTTTAGAATCTTTTTTACTGCATCAATCACAGCAAAAGAATCTATTTTGTATTTGTGCATCAGTTCTGCAGGAGTTCCACTTTCGCCAAAAGTGTCATTTACCGCCACAAATTCTTGTGGAGTTGGTCTTTTTCTAGAGAGCATTCCAGAAATTGATTCACCTAAACCGCCTAAGAAATTATGTTCTTCTGCAGTAACTATTTTACCCGTTTTTTCTACTGATTTTAGAATAATGTCTTCATCTAAAGGTTTTATGGTGTGAATATTGATGATTTCACAAGAAATTCCTTCTTTTGCTAATTCTTCGGCTGCCAAAAGTGATTCCCAAACTAAATGTCCGGTTGCAACTATGGTTACATCATTTCCTTCTTGCAAAAGAATTCCCTTACCAATTTCGAAAGGCATATCTTCCGGTATGAAAACCGGAACAACAGGTCGCCCAAATCTCAGATAAACAGGACCTTCATATTCTGCTGCAGCCAAAGTTGCTTGTTTGGTTTGGTTATAATCACAAGGATTGATTACGACCATTCCTGGTAACATTTTCATTTGACCAATATCTTCTAAAACTTGGTGTGTTGCACCATCTTCACCCAAAGTAAGACCAGCATGAGAAGCAGCAATTTTCACATTTTTGTTAGAATAAGCAATTGATTGGCGAATTTGGTCTAAAACTCTGGTCGTTGCAAAATTCGCAAAAGTCCCTGCAAAAGGTATTTTACCTGCTGTTGCTAAACCTGCAGCAATTCCCATCATATTGGCTTCTGCAATCCCGGTTTGTACAAATCTTTCTGGAGCTTTTTCTATAAATTTCTCCATTTTCAGGGAGCCAATTAAGTCGGCACACAATGCAACTACATTTGGATTTTTATCTGCAAGTTCAGCCAATCCTGCTCCAAAACCAGAACGCGTATCTTTTTTATCTAAAATTTGAAATTTCATTTTTACTTTTTTTTTGAAGAATTAATAATCGGTTACTTCATCTAATTGCAACTGAGAAAGTGCTTTTTGCAATTGCTCATCATTTGGTGCTTTTCCGTGCCAAGAATGGGAACCCATCATAAAATCTACACCTTGTCCCATTTCTGTATGTAGTATTATTACTACTGGTTTTCCGTTTCCTGTTTTAGATTTTGCGTGTTCCAAAATGGCAATTACGGCTTCTAAATTGTTTCCGTTTTTTTCTTCTAAAACTTCCCAACCAAATGCTTCTAATTTGGCGTGTAAATCGCCTAAACTCAGTACATCATCTGTATCACCATCTATTTGTCGACCGTTGTAATCTATAGTTGCGATTAGGTTATCTACTTTTTTTGCAGAAGCAAACATGAGTGCTTCCCAAATTTGTCCTTCTTGCAATTCGCCATCACCATGAAGTGTATATACCAAAGATTTGTCACCATTTAATTTTTTGGCTAATGCAACACCAATTCCTACGGAAAGTCCTTGTCCGAGTGATCCTGAACTCATTCTGATGCCTTCTAAATGTTCGTGTGTAGTTGGATGACCTTGTAACCTAGAATTGAGTTTTCTGAAAGTCGCTAATTCTGCAACTGGGAAAAATCCAAATCTTGCTAAAGTACCGTAGAAAACGGGTGAAATATGCCCGTTTGAAAGATAAAAATGGTCTTCGTTTTTACCATCCATAGAAAATGGAAATTGATAGTTGAGCATTTTACCATAAAGTGCTACAAAAAATTCTACGCAGCCCAAACTTCCACCAGGATGTCCCGAATTTACTGCATGAACCATCCTCAAAATATCTCTTCGGATTTGCGTAGATAACGTTTTAAGTTCAGTGATTGATTTACTCATTTTTAAGATTTATTAGGTGAGCAAATTTACATTTTTTAGGTGAAAAATGAGACCAAAAATTGGGTAAAAAATTTCTATTCAATTATAAAATTTTCAAATAAAATTTTGAATGAGCATGAAAATTACGATAAACGTAGGTAACATGTATCAGTTTTTTATTTTGTGATTAAAAAAGATTTTCAAAAAAAAATCCGATTGATTTCTCAACCGAATTTTAGTATTTATTTGATGGGAATTACTTCTCTCTAATCAACCATAATCCAAAGAAAGTAAGTAATCCATTGATAATCAAAACCTCTATACCAATTTTGTATGCAAAACCTGCCGTTTCTAGATAAGTACTTAATGCATAAGTGATTACAGGTGCTAACAAACACACCCAAATCGTGAGTTTGTCTTTAATTTGAAATTTGGTTAAAATTCCAAATGCAAACAAACCAAGTAGTGGTCCGTAAGTATAACCTGCAATTTTTAGGATTAAACCAATGATGGATTTATCATTCAAAATTTTGAAAAATATCACCAACAAAAAGAAAATAAACGTGAAAGTAAGATGTACTGTTTTTCGGGTTTTAGAATTTTCGGCTTCGGATTTTTGGGTACGATTCATTCCTAAAATATCGATGCAAAAAGACGAAGTAAGTGCCGTGATTGCGCCATCTGCAGAAGGAAATAGTGCCGAAATCAATCCAATGATAAAGACAATCGCAATTACAGGAGACATATTTTGGAATGCCAAAATTGGGTACAAATCATCACCTTTTGCATCTACTCCAATTTGTGCTGCATACAAGTACAGTAATCCTCCCATAAATAGGAAAATGAAATTCACCATTACCATAATTACCGAAAAAGTGAACATGTTTTTCTGCGAATTGGCGAGTTTTTCTATCGAAATATTTTTCTGCATCATTTCCTGGTCAAGTCCAGTCATAGAAATCGTGATGAAAGCGCCTCCCAAAATACTTTTCAGAAAAAAATCTTTGGAATTAATATCAAAATTAAACATATTATTATAGCCTAATCCCGAAAATTGTGACCAAGTTTCACCCAATCCCAAATTCATTTTGCTCATAATATAACCAACAGTTATTAGCAATGCACCTAACATAAAAGTGGTTTGCAACATATCTGTCCAAACAATGGTTTTCACGCCACCTTTGAAAGTGTACGCCAAAATCATCAATAAAATGGCGGCAGAAATCAAAATGAAACTCCAAGAAATAGCCGTTGATTTGGTTACATCATTATGAAATAATAGTAAATCTAAAATATTAATCACCAAATACAACCTTGCAGTTGCGCCAAAAGTCCTAGAAATAATGAAAATTATGGAGCCTGTTTTGTAGGAATTGAATCCGAAACGTTCTAATAAATAAGTGTAAATAGAAGTTAATTTCAAGCGATAATACAAAGGTAGTAATATAAAAGCAACCGCAAAATACCCAAGAAAATAACCGATTACGACTTGAAAATATTGAAATCCGCTGCTACCAACTGTACCAGGAACCGAAACAAAAGTTACCCCAGAAAGTGAAGTCCCAATCATTCCGAAAGCTACAAGTAGCCAATTAGAATTTTTGTTCCCAATGAAAAATGTTTGATTATTGGCGTTTTTACCAGTGTAATAGGACACTCCTAAAAGTACCAAAAAATACAATCCTAAAATTAATCCTACCAAAATTGGACTCATATTGCTATTATTTTTGTGTACAAATATAATCTTTTTTAGAAGTTACGCTGTTGCAACTACACAAAAAAACCTCTTCATAAAAATTTATTATGAAGAGGTTTTGCGATTTTTTATTAATTTAATTAAGATTGTAAAACATCTTGTATTTCTTCATCTTTTCTGAAAATTGCTTTTGCAAACGGACAGACAGGAATGATTTTATAATTATTTTTTCTGGCAAAATTTACAGCTGCTATTACCAAATCTTTACCCAAACCTTTTCCTCCGTATGCTTCATCTACTTCGGTGTGATCAATTACAAAGGTTTCAGAATTTTTCCAAAAATAAGTCATCAATCCAGCTTTTCGACCATCAAAATAAATTTCGAAGTCTCCATTTTGGTCATTATTTTTTTGTATTACTTCTACCATTTTTTTGTTTATTAATAATAAAAAAAATCCTGCAATTGCAGGATTTTAGTTTATTTTTTTTCAACTGCTTCCCAATTTCCGACCGATTTTTTATAACGAGTCAAAGAGAATTTTTTGAAATCTTTGGTTTTGTACTCAACTTCTGTATCGTCTTTAGAAAAAGGGATTACGAAGTAGTAATCTTGATCTTTTTCGCCTCTTTTACCTTTGGTGATTTTCGCTGGCAAATCATTGAATTTGTAATTAGGCAAATATTGGTTTAGAGTTGTATAGAAATTTTCATCTTTTTCACTTGGAGTTGTATTGATGATTTTATATTTCTCATCATCTATCCAAAGATAGTAATTTTTATCTTCTCCTGTTTTTTTATGGCGAGATGTGAAGGTATAGATTTCCTTAGGAACTAATTCATAAACAGTCTCTGGATTTACATTCAGATTATAATGGTTTCCTTCTGGATCTACAAAAGCATCTAGATTATCCAGAAAAATAGGATTACTGGTATCTTTTTTTGTAATATATTGGTTAAGTGAATGTACCAAATCTTCGCGCAACATTTTGTGTTTTTTATCAAGCGTTTTGGTGGGAATTGCAGGATTAATTTCTTTTACGAATTGTAAAAAAACTACAGGTTTTATTTTTTTTAGGTGTTCAAAAGATTTCAATTCTTCTGATTTGGTTAACCAATAGAATTGTTGGTAGTACTCATCTTTATCACTTTCTTTCACGCTTCGGTACATAGAAGTAAGTTTTTTTGAATTCAGGACATCTCTGAATTTATTTTGCCCAAAAAATAAGCCACAAAACAACAATGTGACGAGAAGTACGATGTTTCTTTTCATAGTCGATTTTTATTAAAAAATAATTTCCAAATATAATTATTTTATTAATAAAAACTGTCAATTTCGCTTGATTTTTTTTAGAATCTATTTTTTAATTTAAAAAATAGCCCTGCAAAATTACTTGCAAGGCTACTCACTTTCTATAATTCTAAACCAAAGTTAGTCATCTAAATGTCCGAATTTACCTTGGTTGAAATCTTCGAAAGCTTCTAAGATTTCTTCTCGGGTATTCATTACAAACGGACCGTGCGCAAAAATAGGTTCATTCAGTGGTTCTCCACTTAAAACCAATACAATTGCGTCTTCACTTGCTTCTATGGTGAAATCTTCTCCATCATTTTCAAACAATACAAAATGATCGGTTGCTACTTTTTCTTCACCATTTACCGTGATATTTCCTTCTATTACCAATGCAGCCGTATTGAAATTTGCTGGGAAACTAAAACTCATTTTCCCGTCTTTTTTCAATTTTGCATTAAGCATATGTATCGATGAAAAGGTTGTTGCAGTACCTTTTTTACCATCATAATCACCAGCAATTACTTCTATCAAACCATTTTCTACCAAATATACTTTGGTAATTTCTTCATTTTTGATGGCTTGATATTTTGGAGCATCTTTTTTGTTTTTTGCGGGTAGATTTACCCAAAGTTGCACCATTTGGAAAATTCCACCTTGTTTTGCCCATTCTGTTTCGTGAAATTCTTTGTGCAAAACACCAGATGCAGCAGTCATCCATTGTACATCACCTTGTCCTATAATTCCACCACCACCAGAACTGTCGCCGTGTTCTACACGACCTTGATAAGCAATAGTTACTGTCTCAAAACCACGATGTGGATGTACACCAACTCCTCTTGGAGTTTCGGTAGGACCGAAATGAAATTTTGAATTGTAATCTAACATAATGAATGGATCCATACGTTTCATATCTAACCTAAAACCACTCGGAATAAAGTTATGAACTCTGAAACCATCACCTACGAAATGAGCTGGTCTTGGTTGTACCACCATTTCGATTTTTTTAATAGACATTTTTTATCTCATTTTTTTTAAGTACACAAATTTACGACTCCAGAACTGCAGTTTACATTGATGTATGGTAAGAAGTAATGTTTTTTTTTCTTTATTTTTAGAATTTTATTTAAAAAATGCTTTTTATTGATGTAAAAAATTAATTTGAAAGAGATTTTTTAAAATTATCATTAAAACACCCCGTCAAAATTTTCGTTTCTTTGCTATCGCTCTGAAAGAAAATTTTGCCACCCCTCTGAAAGAGGGGAATCTTTTCTCTGGAATTTTAACAAAAAAATCCACTAAAATTTTAGTGGATTTTTCCTCAATTAAAAACTTGTAATTCGTAATTCAAGAATCGTATTTTAATATGAATCGTCATGTACATTTACGGCTCTTCCACTTGGATCGTTCATTTTCTTGAACGCTTCATCCCATTCTAATGCAATCGGTGTAGAACACGCGATTGATGGAACAGAAGGAACTGTTGCAGCAGCAGTTTCGCTTGGGAAATGTTCTTCGAAAATTGTTCGGTATCTGTATTCTTCTTTATTTTGTGGCGTGTTTAGCGGAAATCTGAATTTTGCATTGGTCATCATTTCATCAGAAACTTCTTTTTCTGCAACTTCTTTTAGCGTATCAATCCAGCTGTAGCCAACTCCATCAGAAAATTGTTCTTTTTGTCTCCACGCAATACTTTCTGGCAATAAATCTTCAAATGCTTTTCTTAGCACCCATTTTTCCATTTTACCTTCGGATTTATTGATCATTTTATCTTTCGGATTTATGGTCATTGCAACATCCATAAATTCTTTATCCAGAAAAGGAACTCGCCCTTCAATTCCCCAACTCATAAGTGATTTGTTGGCTCGCAAACAATCGTATAAATGCAATTTGCTGAGTTTTCTTACGGTTTCATCGTGCAATTCTTTAGGATTTGGTGCTTTGTGAAAGTACAAATAACCTCCAAAAAGTTCATCACTTCCTTCACCAGAAAGTACCATTTTGATTCCCATAGATTTTATAACTCTTGCCAATAAATACATAGGAGTAGAAGCACGAATCGTAGTAACATCGTACGTTTCTAAATGATAAATAACGTCTTTTATTGCGTCTAAACCTTCCTGAATTGTGAAATGTATTTCGTGGTGTACTGAACCGATATGTTCTGCTGCTTTTTTGGCAGCAACCAAATCTGGTGAACCTTCTAATCCAACTGCAAAACTGTGCAATCTTGGGTACCACGCTTCTTGCTCATCGCCACTTTCTATTCTATTTCTCGCATATTTTGCAGTAACTGCCGAAATTATAGAAGAATCTAAACCGCCAGAAAGCAACACACCATAAGGAACATCGCTCATCAGTTGTCTATGTACAGCGTCTTCTAATGCTTTTTTCAGTTTGGCGATGTCGGTTTCGTTCTGTTGTACATTTTCAAAATTTTCCCAATCTCTTTGGTACCATTGCTCAGTTTCGTTGCCATCTTTACTGTACAGAAGATGTCCAGGCAAAAATACATCTATCGTGTTGCAAACACCTTCTAGAGCTTTCAGTTCAGAAGCAATGTAATAATTTCCAGATTTGTCCCAACCTTGGTAGAGTGGACAAATTCCCATATGATCACGAGCAATCAGGTATTCATCTTTCTCTGAATCGTAGATAGAAAAAGCAAAAATTCCGTTGAGTTTATCAATGAAGTTTTTACCATATTTCTGGAAAAGCGGAATAATCACTTCGCAATCAGACTCGGTTTGGAAAGGATAATCAGGAAATTCTTGTCGCAATTCTCGGTGATTGTAGATTTCGCCATTTACAGCGAGAACTAATTTTTTATCTTTTGAAAAAAGGGGTTGTTTACCAGAAGTTGGATCTACAATTGCCAATCTTTCGTGGGAGAAAATCACGTGATCATCTTGGAAAATTCCGCTCCAATCTGGACCGCGATGTCTAATTTTTTTAGACATTTCTAATATTTGAGGTCTAAGAATTTCCGTTTTTTGTTTCGCATCAAACAAGCATACAATTCCGCACATAAAATAAGATTAAAGTTTATAGTTCAAGGTTTATGAGATAAAAACCTTCACTTTTTACATATGAATAATTAATAATTGGTTGTAAAAATAGTTTTTAATATTAAAAAAAGAAAATATTAACCTTGTTTTAATTGAAAATGTTCTTATAAAAACTATTTTTAATTGAAAATTTTAATTTTAATTTGGTGTTTTTTCGATTTCAACGAATTTTTTTCCGTTGAAGTATTGTACGATATTATAGAAAAAAAAATTCTACGAAACAAAAACAAAGTAGTTTTTGTACATCAATTTTTTAAATAGTGGATTTTTTTTACTGATTTCACAGACTTTCACAAAAAATCTATTTGATTTTCAAGATTTTGACGAAATGAAAAAAAGATAGTGATCTTCGTGCAAAACATTGTGTTCTTTGTGTTTAATAAAAAATCTGGAAAGATTATTACAGATTGCTTTGTTGCTCCATTTCGTTCCGCTCCTCGCAATGACTTCACAAAAATTCAATCACTCAAAAACTCAATTCCTCTGAATAAGTGCCATATAAAACCCATCAAAACCAGAACTTGGCATCACTTTTTCATCTTTAATTAAGGAAAATTCAGGATTGTTTTTTAGAAATTCTGCAACTTGTTCGTTGTTTTCACTTGGTAAAATAGAACAGGTTGCATAGACCATTTTTCCGCCTTTTTTCAAAATTTTGGAATAATCTTGCAAGATTTGCTGTTGTTCTTTTTTAATTCTATCAATAAAATCTTGGTCTATTTTCCATTTAGAATCGGGGTTTCTTTTCAGAATGCCTAATCCAGAACAAGGCGCATCAATCAACAATCGGTCTGCTTTTTCGTGCAGTCTTTTGATGGTTTTGTTGTCATCTATCATTCTGGTTTCTATGTTGTGAGCACCAGCTCGTTTTGCGCGACGTTTCAGTTCTGCCAATTTCCACTCGTAGATGTCGAGTGCAATAATTTGCCCTTTGTTTTTCATCAGCGCAGCCAAATGCAAAGTTTTTCCACCTGCACCTGCACAAGCATCTACAACACGCATTCCTTCTTTCACATCCAGAAGTTCGCCAATTTTTTGCGAAGAAGCGTCTTGCACTTCAAACAAACCGTCTTTGAAAGCAGTCGTTAAAAAAACGTTCTTTTTTTCTTCTAAAACTACAGCATCAGGATAATTTCTGATGGGGAAACTCACCACGTTTTCATCGGCTAAATCCGAAATCAGTTCTTTAGCAGTGGTTTTCAAGGTGTTTGCACGCAAAATAGTGGGAGCTTGCTCATTGAGAGCAGCCATTTCTTTTTCCCAATTTTTGCCGAGTTCTTTTTCCAATGTTTCAGCCAACCAATCGGGAATCGAGTAGTAGATTGCTTTGGTTGGGACATTTCCTTTTTTCAGTTTGGTAATGATATCGGCAACTTTGATGCCTTCAAATTCTTCAAATTTTTTGAATTTCGTATCAGACCAAAGCAAATAAGCAATGATGAGTTTGTAAATATTGTTTGGTTTTGCGCCTTCACCAATTAGGTATTCGCAACGGCGTTTCCAACGGATGATGTTGTAGAAAATCTCTGAAACTACCTTTCTATCTTCGCTTCCCCATTTTTTGTGGGCTTTCAGAAGTCGTTCTATCACTTTGTCGGCATATTTTCTCTCTTGGAAAAAAGTTTCCTGCAGTGCATCGTGAATTCCTATGAGTAGATTTCGGTGTATAAGTTCCATTTTTTTTTGATTTCAGAGATGAGATTTTAGATTTCAGATTTTTTTTGAAATCATTAAATTTTTGCAAAAATACGGAAATTAAGTGGGAAATAGAGTGGAATTAGTTGGTCTTTTGTAACCACAAAGTTCACTGAGATTTTCACAAAGAACACAAAGAATACCATGAATAGCATGAAAATTCTGTGAAATATGAATTTTAGATAATGAAATTTGAAGTAGAATATGATAAAACTTCCAGATTCCATTCTTCCATCTTCCAGCAAATTAATACCTTTGCAAAAATTCTAAAAAAAATGAGCGAATTATTACCTTGCCCGAAATGTGGAAGCGAGTTTACTTACGAACAAGATAACTTATTGGTTTGCAGCCAATGTTTCCACGAGTTTGATCCAAAAGAAGCAGGCAACGAAAACAAAATTTTCGATAGCAACGGAAACGAATTACAAAACGGAGATTCGGTAGTCGTAATCAAAGATTTGCCAGTAAAAGGCGCTCCGAAACCTGTAAAAGCAGGTACCAAAGTAAAAAACATCAGATTAAGACCCGATTCTGATCATAATATCGATTGCAAAATTGATGGTTTCGGTTCTATGGCGCTGAAATCTGAATTTGTAAAGAAAGCGTAAAAAATTACAAATTACGAAGAGTGAATTACGAATTGAGAATTTTTGCGATCTTAATTTGGGTAATAAGTGAGAATTCGAGCGATTAGTATTCAAAAAAAAGGAAAAATTTGGCAGGGTTCTTTTCTAAGAAAAGTATTGCGAGTGCTAATAATAATCTCCAAAGGCAGAAAGAGAATTAACCAAAAATTTCCTTATGTTGTGATAGCAAATTTAGAAAGATTTTTCAAAATTTGTGCCAAAAGCATTCATAAATTTCAAATTTTTTCAAATTTAATGAAATTGTACTTTCAGAGGATTGGATAATTTTTCTGTAGAGTAGAGTACAAGCGGAATTTCGCCAACCAGAATTTTGTTCCAGAAGTGATTTCCTGCAAATCTACTTTCTACTAATTCTGCTTCTATACCTATTTCTTGCACT
The DNA here is from genome assembly GCA_937876095.1 of uncultured Flavobacteriales bacterium. GTDB lineage: Bacteria > Bacteroidota > Bacteroidia > Flavobacteriales > Weeksellaceae > CALFIE01. Next base: position 13,800 of record CALFIE010000032.1, read on the forward strand.
GAAATTTCGTGAGGATAATACCAATTTTTTGGGAGTTGAAGATGGTTTTTTTCTGCATCTGTCAAGATATTTACTTCTCCAAAAAGTTTGGCAACGTATTCATTGTAAGGATTTCGGTAGGTTTCTTCAGGAGCATCATTTTGTATCATTCTGCCGTTTTGTAGCACGATTATTTGGTCTAACCAAGGCATAATTTCCTGAATTTCGTGGGTAGAAATGATCAAAGAAATGTTGTGATTTTTAACATAGTTAAACAATCGTTCTCTAAGTTCAATTTTTCTAGAAAAATCCAGATTACTGAAAGGTTCATCTAGCAAAAGTAATTTCGGCATCACCGAAAGTGCACGTGCAATCGCAACACGCTGTTGTTGACCACCACTCAAATTTTTCGGCAAAATTGTAGCAAAATCTTGTAAACCAACAACTTGCAAGAGTTCCTGAACTTTCAGTTTTTTCTTTTGCAGATTGATGTTAGAAATAAATTTCCCTACATTTTCTGCAACGGTAGAATAAGGCATGAGATCATAATCTTGTGCTACCAATTTCATTTCGGCTTCACCAGGAACCAGATTTTTTTTTGGTCCGAAAATGTGATTTCCTTCAAGCAAAATTTCACCTCTTTCCCAATCTAGTAAACCATAGATCAGTTTCAGTAAGGTTGATTTTCCGCAACCACTTTCACCAGCCAAAGCAATAATTTGCCCTTTTTTTACCGAAAAATGAAGGTTTTGGAAAAGTGGTTTTTCTGGGGAATAACCAAAATAGATATTTTGCAAACTCAATAGCATATACAAAAGTAGGATTTTTTGTCGAAAATTTGTGAATTTTTCTTTTGTTTAAACCGCAAAAGTGATAATAGATTTTGATATTTATTAGAAATTCAAAAGAATGCAAAATGGCATTAAAAAAGTAAAACCGCAAAAGTGGCAAAAGATATAGATGATTCTTAGAAACTCAAAAGGGTGCAAAATTGATGTTAAGCCTTATGCAACCTTTTGTATTAGCTTATTTGCATAGTCAACTTTTGATACTTTTGCGGTTAAATAATTGAATTTTTTTGGTAATAGTAAAACCGCAAAAAAAGCCAAAAGATTTTGATATTTATTAGAAATTCAAAAGGATGCAAAATTGAACTTAAAACTTATGCAACTTTTTGTAATTACTTAGTTGCGAAATAACTTTTCTTTCTTTTCTGGCAAAATAATTTTTTTTTAATAAATTAGCCATTGAAAATAAATCAAAATAATGATTAAAAATCTTCTGAAAATAGGTTTCGCAAGTGTTTGTGTAGCACTATTACTGATTTCTTGCGGGAAAGATAAACCTGTAACCTCTGAAAATACGGAGGTTTTAACCACTGCAAAAGGACAATTGTACCAAGTAGATACACTCAATAGTAAAATCGAATGGAAAGGTTATAAAATTGTGAAATCTGATCAAACTAGTCACATCGGAACTATAAAATTAGAAAGTGGGGATGTTACCATTAATAATGGTAAACTAGAAAGCGGGAAATTTGTTGCAAATCTTGCATCTTTAGACAACACTGATTTGAAAGAAGATCATGAAAAACAAAACAAATTAGTTCAACATTTGCATAGTGCCGATTTCTTGAATGTAGAGAAATTTCCGACCGCCTCTTTTGAAATTGCAAAAATTACCGAAAACCAAACCGGAGATTACAACCAAATTTTAGACGGAAATCTCACCATCAAAGGAATTACCAAACCAGTGAGTTTCAAAGCAAACACAATGGTAAAAGATGGTGTTGTAAGCATTTCGACCGAACCAACTGATATTAATCGAGAAGATTTTGGCATCAGTTTTCAAATTCCTGCAGAAAATGGGGTGATTAAAAATGAAATTACCCTACAAATTTCTCTAAAAGCCAATGAAACCAATTAAAAATTGGTGCAAAAATAATGATAGAAAGACATTTTTATAAATGTCTTTTTTTTGTGAAAAGCATCACAGCATAAAGGTATTATTTAGTATTTTTGCAAATCAATACAAAAAAAATGTTACAGAAGATAGATGAATTGCTAGTTGAAGTGCAACAATTTGCATCTGCAAACAAAGATGAAATAGAGCAATTCCGTATAAAATTCAGTGGAAAAAAAGGAATTTTGAATGATTTTTTTGAAAAATTCAAAGAAGTTCCTAATGAACAAAAGAAAGATTTTGGTCAGAAAATAAATACACTGAAACAAGCGGTACAAAGTAAACTAGATGCATTGAAAGATGCCAATTCTAGCACCACTTCTGCAACCAAAGAAGATCTTACCAAACCAGGATTTCCACTAGAATTGGGAACTCGACACCCGATTAATTTGGTGAAAAATAGAATTATAGAAATTTTCAAATCCATAGGTTTCGCTGTTGCAGATGGCCCTGAAATTGAAGATGATTGGCACAATTTCACTGCACTTAATTTGCCAGAATATCATCCTGCAAGAGATATGCAAGATACATTCTTTATAGAACAAAATCCTGATATTTTACTCAGAACACATACTTCATCTGTACAAATCAGATATATGGAAGAACACCAACCTCCGATTAGAATTCTTTCACCAGGAAGAGTTTTTAGAAATGAGGCGGTTTCATCGCGTTCGCATTGTATTTTTCATCAAATTGAAGGATTGTATATTGATGAAAATGTGAGTTTTGCAGATCTGAAACAAACCATTCAGTTTTTCACGACTGAACTTTTTGGGAAGTCAAAAATTAGAATGCGACCTTCTTATTTCCCTTTCACAGAACCAAGTGCAGAAGTAGATGTATATTGGGGACTGAATTCTGAAACGGATTACAGAATTACCAAAGGTACAGGTTGGTTAGAAATTATGGGTTGCGGAATGGTAGATCCTGCTGTTCTAAAAAATGTCAACATAGATGCCGATAAATTTTCGGGATATGCATTCGGAATGGGAATCGAACGTATTGTGATGTTGCTGTACCAAATGAGCGACATACGACTATTTTTTGAGAATGATATTCGTACCTTGGAACAGTTCAAATCTTTATAGAAAATTAAAAACGCTTTCAAAATTTTTTGAAAGCGTTTTTTTTTGTGATTTATTTCGATTTTTTAAACCAATTTTTGGCTCGGTTGTAATCTATAAAATAGGTAATTCTCAGCGATAGATTGTTGGCAATAGGTTCATCAAACATTCTTTTGATGTTTTCAGAATAATTCATTCCAGAAATGGGCAAGAAATTGTTCACTGCATTTCGGTACATCAAGGTTAATTGAGAACCAGGTGCAAACCACCAAGAATAGCGTAAATCCAGATTCCACGCATTGAAGGTGGTGTCATCTGAACTGAAATTAGAATTGCTTACCAAACTACCATCTTGTTGCAAATTATAGAAATTATGGTATGCTACATCTGAAAAATAATGTCTGAATGCTAAATTAATCATCATCTTATTATTAAATGTATATTGTGATGAGATTGAGTTCACAATGCTTCTGACATCTCTATTACCTATAAAAATTTCACCAGTGCTAGAATCGTTGCCTGCAAATCCTTTATCATTAAAATTTTTATTAAAATTACCATTGTAATTTACTGAAAAATGGTCAGAAAATCGGTATTTCATAAAGGTAGAAATTGCGTAACTATATCTATTTTTTTCTGTGGTGAAAGTATTATCAAAATTGATGTTGTAATAGAATTTTTTTCTAGAATCAGATTCGTACCAAGCCCAATATTCATAAGTTGCAGGTACATTTAGATGTCTGCCAAAAGTTCTAGGTTCGTAGATGTCGTTTTCACCAAAAGGTGTTGCATAAAATCCGGCTCCGTAAGATTGAAATTTCTTGTTTGTAATATTCAAATTTCCATTCAAATTGAATAGGTAGAAAATGGCTGGTTCTATTCTTCTTTTGTAATTGACACTCATATTAAAATTTAGATTATTGATATTTCCTTTTGGTTGAAGATATCGATAACTGTAGTTGTTGTACACCGCAAAATAATTGGTAGGACCAGTGTAACCCAAATCATCTACATTGTAATTTTTGTCTACATAATCTAAATACGTCCCAAATCTGTTTTTACCAGAAGTTTTGTTGATTCCACCAAAAGCATTCAATCCAAATTTGGTATTTTGGTCAAAAACCCAACTTCCTTTGGTTCTGCCGCTAAATTTGTAGGTATTTTTTTTGTTGGCAATTTCGTAGGTAATTGCAGAAGCATTCGCATCTCTGAAATCGCCACTTCTCATCGTATTGGTATTTACAAAACCAATAGAAGAGTTTTCGCCAAAACGCTGATCCAGAACCAATACATTGTAATTAGCAGTAGGTTCTAGCAATTCTTTGCGGAACAAATTAGTATCAGGATTGTATAATTTGGCTTCGGTTTTTTTGGTAATTGCATTGAAAACGCCTATTCCTAAACCTTTTTTGGTTCTTCCAGAAATTTTGGTAGCATTCAGTAATTTCACTTTTGCAGGATTTTCTACAACCGTTTCATTTCCTGTTGTTTCGGGCGATCTTGATGGACTTCCGCCAATTCTTCTGGAATAGAACAAGTCACCCATACTGAAAAGTTCGGTTCCTTCTGTAAAAAAAGGGCGCTGTTCCTGATACATTTGTTCAAAAGGTCCCAAATTGAGCACCGTTGCATCAAAATTGGCTTGTCCGAAATCTGGAATCAAAGTGGTGTCAAGTGTAAAAGCTTCGTTGATGCCGTATTTCACGTCCATTCCGCCATTTACATTGGTTGTAGTAGTACCGTTATAATTATTGAGGTAAGTTGAAAAATAAGGTGAAAACGATAGCCTAATTGGTGGTTGTATGTTTTCTATATTTTCTAAAAGTCCGTCGTAGAGCAAGTAAGTGCCTTTTTTGTTATCTACAAAATTCCAAGTGAGGTTTTGGTTGGTTTTCTGAATAATTCGCATAATATTCAAACCCCAAGTTTGTTTTTGGGTTTTAGAAAACCGGAGTTCAGAGTAGGGAATTTTCATTTCTACATTCCAACCTTTATCGGTAATTTTCACACCAGAATACCAAATAGCATTCCAAGAAAAATCATCATTTTGATTAGTATAAATTTTGGAATCTGCTTGTACACCAGAAGCTTGCACTATGAATAGCATCCCTTGTTGTTTGTCGTTATATCCATTTATTGAAACGCCAATTGCATCATCATTCCCGAAATTGTCTCTTTCGGTGAGTTCTTTTGCAATATTTTCGGGATGTGGATCTTGCATTTCTATCCCGAAATAAATTCCGGTATTATCGTACAGAATTTTTACTTGTGTTTTGAATTCTGATGGTTCTGGTATACCATTGTTGGGATTTCTCTCAACAAAATTTTTTGCAATGGGAGCTGTTTTCCATTCCTCTTCATCTAAAATTCCATCTATTTTTAAGGTCGTATTGATTCTAGTTGCAGAAATTTTTTTGCGAGAAATAGAGTCAGTTTCGGTTTTCTGGCTATAGAAAATACTGAAAATAAAGATCAAGGATAGGCGCAGAATACGATTCATAATGAAGAAGTTTTTTTTATAAGTTGCAGTTTTGGTGAAATTGTTTCAAGTAAGACAATTTATTTTGTAAAAATAGTACACGAAGCAACAAAAAAACCAACAAATTTGTTGGTTTATACTGATAATCAATGAGTTATTTTATTTAAAATTCAAAAGAAATTTGTTGTTGGCATATTCTTCTAGATCTGCTTTCAGTGATCCAACTGCCAATTCTGCTTTCATTGCAATCGGAATATGGTTTTGATCATTGGTAACCCACATTGTTACACCTTCTTCTTCTTTGAAGACTCTTCCGCTCATTACTGATGGAATTATTTTTAAACAATCAATTTTTCCAAATTTGGTTTTTACGGTTTCTACACCTGCAACTTTTAGCATAAAAGGATAGGATTCATCATCTATCCAAACATTCATTTTCACGACGCTACCAACTTTGAATTTAGAATTATCCAAACTTCTTAAATAATAGAAAGAGGAAATCATATCCTGAATTCCTTTCATAGTTTTAAAATTTTTAGATGTTTTTTCAATTTTATCGGTCAAAACCAAGGTTTGATTGTTATGGTTAAAAGAGGTCTCAAAATGTCTTCTGTAGCCACCTTCAGATACATTTCTTACGTAATAACTTGGTAATGAAGTTGCGGTGTCTATATAACTCTCATACACATCATCTACTTTGAAAAAAGCACGCACTGCTCCTGTACTTTTGCCAACTCCACTTACTCGCAAATGTGGTTTCCCGCCATAACTTATTAAGCTGGAAGTAAGCGTTGCACTACCTGCAGTTAAGAAACCGTAGTGTATTCTATAGACCAGTTTTTCACCGTTGCTGATGTTGTTGATTTGTGAAATTCCCATCACAGAAATCAGAAGTACAACTATTTGAAATATTTTTCTCATTGTTAATATGTTTTTTTTAATAGAGGCAAAAATGTTGCCAAATATTTTTGGCAAATATACAAAATACCAAAAAAAATATAACGGAATGTGATTCTGGTTACGTATACAACCGTGTAAAAATTCTTATCTTTGCACGCAAATTGTTTCATTTGGTTGAGTAACAAAGACTTGACCGCCAAATTAAATTTTATTGAATGATTTCTACTGATATTCTACTAATTGGAGCCGGACCAACCGGACTTTTTGCTGTTTTCGAAGCAGGTTTACTCAAACTGAAATGCCATATTATAGATGCATTGCCACAACCAGGTGGTCAATTGGCAGAATTGTATCCCAAAAAACCGATTTTTGATATACCAGGTTATCCAGCAATCAATGCAGGTGAATTGGTAGATAATTTGATGGAGCAAATCAAGCAGTTTCAACCGGGATTTACTTTGGGTGAAACCGCTAAAACACTCAAAAAATTAGAAGACGGTACTTTTGAAGTGATTACCAATAAAGGAACTGTGCATCACGCAAAAGTGGTGGCAATTGCAGGAGGTTTAGGAACTTTTGAACCAAGAAAACCTTTGCTTGACAATATTGCCCAGTTCGAAGAAAATGGCGTGGAATATTTTGTAAAAAATCCTGAACAGTTCCGAGATAAAAATATAGTAATTGCAGGTGGTGGTGATTCTGCTCTAGATTGGAGTATTTTTCTGTCTAATGTAGCAAAATCGGTAACACTGATTCACCGTAGAAACGAGTTCAGAGGTGCACTAGATTCCGTAGAAAAAGTGCAAGAACTAAAAAATGCAGGTAAAATCACAATGCTGACTCCTGCAGAAGTGGTTGGATTAAAAGGGAACGACCATCTAGAAGTAATTACCGTAGATCAAGAAGGGAATATTTTTGACATAGAAACCGATTTTTTCATTCCACTTTTTGGCTTGACTCCCAAATTAGGTGATTTGGCAAATTGGGGTTTAGAAATAGAGAAAAATGCAATCGTGGTAAACAATGCGCTTGATTACCAAACCAATATAGAAGGAGTGTATGCAATTGGTGATATCAATACCTATCCCGGAAAATTGAAACTGATTTTATGTGGATTTCACGAGGCAACACTGATGTGTCAAAGTGCATACAACCGCATCAATCCAGGAAAAAAATATGTACTGAAATATACCACTGTAAGTGGAGTAGATGGTTTTGATGGTTCCAGAAAAGAAGCAGAAAAACAAGTGGTAAAGAAGATTGAGTAGTGCAGGAAGTCGGAAGAATGGAGTTGGGAGTTGGAAGAATGAAGTTGGAAGTTTTCTATTTTCGGTATAATCAAACCTTTTAAAACTAATTCAAACAAAATCAAACCACAAAAACCACCTCAAACAAAAAAATAAAAATGGCAGAAGATATTCAATTAAAAATAATAGATAGAAATGGTGATTTGCATGAAGTAATTGCACCAACTGATATGTCTATGAATTTAATGGAGGTAATTCGCTCCTACGAATTGGCAGAAGAAGGTACAATTGGAGTTTGTGGCGGAATAGCAATGTGCGCGTCTTGTCAGGTTTATGTATTGAATGAAATTCCGCTTCCTGAAATGCGAGATGAAGAAGAAGCCATGCTTTCTGAAGCATACAATGTACAACCAAACAGCAGATTAGGTTGCCAAATTCACATCACCGAAGAAATTGATGGGTTAGAAGTGCAATTAGCACCTTATGAATAGGTTTTTTACAAAAATTTCTACAAAATTTTCAAATTATTTTTAAAATAATCGTCGATTTCTTGGTTTCTGGTAATCATCAGTCGGTCAAATCCTAAGAGCGCAATTTTGGCACAAACTTCTGCATCTGCACCAGCTCTGTGATGTGTGAATTCTATCTGATGTTGGTTCGCCAAATTTTTCAGTCCGTAACTTTTCAGATTTTTCCAGGATTTTTTAGCAATTTGTATGCTGCAGAGATAATTGATTTTCGGTTTGAACAAGCCATAATAATCCAAACAACCACGCAAAACCGAGGCATCAAAACTTGCATTGTGAGCAATCAGTAGATTTCGGTAGAGTAGTTCTTCTGTTTCGTACCAAATTTCATCAAAAGTAGGAGCATCTGCAACATCTGCAGGTTCTATACCATGAATTGCTACATTGTGACGATTAAAATAAGGGAAACTCGGCGGTTTTATTAGCCAAGTTTTGGTGGTTACAATTTGGGAGTTTTCTACCACGCAAATGCCCATTTCACAGGCAGAATTTCGCTCATAGGTTGCGGTTTCAAAATCGATGGCGCAAAAATTCATTATTTCAAAATTTTGGCTAATTCTTGCTGAAACTTTTCGTATTTCACCAAATCATCGTGACTGCCACCTTTAATTTCAATAAAATTTTTGGGAATTTTTGGTTGGTGTTTTTCAAATTGGGCAAACAATTTTTTTCCTGATTTTATTGGGACTACCAAATCTCTCGTTCCGTGGAAATGATAGAGCGGAACCTGCACTTTCTGTATATGCACATTAGATAAAAAATGATAGGTAACTTTTGCAGACAATTGGTTGGTAAGAAAACTAGGAATCCAACGATTTGCCATATCTTGCAGATTGAAAAACGTACATTCCAAAATCACCATTTTCGGAAAATTTTCACTCGCTATTTTGGTCGCAAAAGCACCTCCTAAACTTCTACCATAGAGAATAATTTGTTCTTCTGAATAATTTTTTTTCAAAAAATTATAACAAAATTGGGCATCTGTAAATAAGTATTCTTCGGTTCTTGCACCGGTACTTTTGCCATAACCACGATAATCATACACCAAAACATCGTACCCAAATTTGGTAAAACTTCCTGCAATTTTTCCCCATCTGTGAAGGTTGTCTGCATTGCCATGGAAATACAGAATTACGCCTTTTGGATTTTCTATTTTGAAGTGGAGCGCATTGATTCTTCCACCAAAATCGGTTTCAAAAAAATATTCTTCAAAATTTTGTAAAAATTGAAACTGATAGGTTTCTTGCAAACTGATAGGCAAAAAAACCACCTTTTCTTGAAAATATTGAAGAATTTTGGTCATATATTTTTGCTTTTTATTTTCGGTGATTGGCTTTCAGACTGGTCGTTTCTAAATCGATTTCTTTTTCTTCCTCATCGCTGAAAATTTCTTCCAAAACACGATGGTATTCTTTGAATTGGTGCACATTGATGTGGCCTCCTTTCAAAATAATATACAACCGAGTTCTTTCAGGATTTATTTCAGATAAATCGACTGCAATACTTATTGGGACGAGTTTATCTTCGCTCCCGTGAATAATTTTTATAGGGCAGGTTACACTTTTCAAATATTTGAAAGTGGGAATATTGTACCGTAAAAATGGTTTTACTGGCATAAAAGGCAAATACCGATGTATCGCTCTCGAAAGACTGTACAATGGTGAAGTGAGAATCAGTATTTTCGGGTTGTTTTTGGCGGCAATCATCGCTGCAAAACCGGTCCCAATACTTCGTCCGTACACCACAATTTTATTTTCCGGAAATTGTTTTTTAATTAAATTATAGATGAATTGTATGTCGTGTTTCAAACCATCTGAAGTTCTTCTGCCTGTACTTTTCCCAAAACCACGATAATCGAGCATAATAACATCATAGTACAATCTGGTAAAATCTATGGCAAATTTCCCCCAACCTTTGATGCTTTTGGTATTACCTTTTAGGTAAAAAACCACACCTTTCGGATTTTTTGATTTGAAATGGAGGTAACTTATTTGTACATCTGGTTCGGTTTCTACAATTTTTTCTTCAGCATCCAAATTATCATAAGCAAATTTGAAATCTTTGGGTAATTTTTCTGGATGAAAGAAAAATTTGTGTTGAAAAAAATAGATAATCAGTCCCAAAACCAAGGTAATGGCGACAATAATTGCTATAATGTGATAGGCATCTAATTTCATAATTGATGATAAAAATACTACAAATAATTCAAACTATGCTAATTTTTTGTTTTACAAAAAATGTTTGAATATCAACCATTTGCTTTGGTAATAATGCTTGATTTGTGTAGTATTTCTGCGGCGCCATGTTTCTGGAGCTTGTGCATAAAAACCGAAATGTGCTCTCACAACTGCCCACAAATGTGGAAATCCGTCTTTGAAACCGAAATAAATTCCTGCAACTCCGTCTAAACACAATCGTAAAAAAATAATATAAAATACTTTTGGGAATGGTAAATTCTTGAGCAACATACTCAAATTGTTTCGAATGTTTAGGTACGTTTTTTCTGGATTTTGCTTGTTGAGTGTTCCACCACCAACGTGATAAACGGTGGATTTGCTGGTGTACCAAATTTTTTTTCCTGTATTTTTCAGTCGCCAACAAAGGTCAATTTCCTCTTGATGTGCAAAGAATCGCTCATCAAAACCATTTTGACTCCAAAAATCTGCAGAACGAATGAATAAACAACAACCTGAAGCCCAAAAAATATCGGTTTCATCGTTGTATTGTCCTTCATCTTTTTCTACTTTTTCGAAAACACGACCTCTACAATACGGATATCCTAGATTATCAATCAAACCTCCTGCTGCTCCTGCAAATTCGAAATATTGGTCATTATTAAAGTCTATAATTTTTGGTTGCACTGCTGCAATCTGAGAATTAGCATCAAATACATTAAGAACTGGTTGCAACCAATTTTCGGTGACTTCTACATCAGAATTAAGTAGACAGTAGATTTCGGAATTTATTTTTTTTAGTCCCAAATTATACCCTTCTGCAAAACCTACATTTTTCTCGTTTTCTACAATGGTAATTTCGGGGTAATTTTTTTGTAAAAGATCCAAAGAATCATCGGTAGAGCAATTATCTATTACATAGATTTTTGCTCCATGAGAGAACTTTGTAACATTGGGTAAAAATTTTTCTAACCAGTGTTTTCCGTTCCAGTTCAATATGGCGATGGCAATTCTATCCAAAATTAGGGTTGATTTTCTTTAAAAATTTTTATTCCGTGCTGATATTTCCACTTTCGGTGTGACCACAGATAATTGTCTGGCCTTTTATGGATGGTGTTTTGCAGTAAATGATGGAATTTTTCTACCACTTCATACTCTACAAAACGCTCATTCTCTGGGTAAATTCGGTAGTAATTTATTTGGTAAAAACCGCGTTTTACTTTTTTCATATCACAATAGACGAACACGAAATCTTTTCGGGTTGCTAATTTGTCGTAACCAATGAAAACTGGTGTTTTTTGATTCAAAAATTCTAAACCAAAACTGACTTCAGAAATATGTGGAGTTTGGTCTGCCACAAACATATAGACAGAATCGCCATCATTTGTATTTCTGAAAATATGCTTAATCACTTCTTTGGCTTCTATTGCTTGATTGCCAAAACGATTTCTAATTTTTTTGATTTGGTTTTCCCAAAAATTGCTTTGTACTTTTCTGTACACAGGGAAACAATTTTTTTGTGGAACGATGGTTGCCAATGCATTGAACCATTCCCAATTGAACACATGACCAGCCAAAAGTATCACATTTTTGTTTTCGGATTTTGCTTGATGAAAAACATCTTGATTAATGTGTTGTACACGAACCCTAAGTTCCGTTTCAGAAATGGTAAAAGATTTGATGGTTTCTACAATATATTCTGAAAAATTCTGATAGAATTTTTTCTGAATTTTCTTCAGTTCGTCTTCTGATTTTTCGGGGAATGATTTTTGAAGATTTTCTTTAATTACTTTTTTTCGATAACCAATGAGATAGTAGTTGATAAAAAAAATAGTATCCGCAAAAAAATACAAAATTTTCAGCGGTAAGTTAGAAACCAAAAGCAAAATGCGAATGAGTACGTTCATATTTGGTTGCAAATTTACGGATAATAATAAATAAGCGATACTTGTGCAGTCATTATTATGAAATTTCTTACTTTTAACCAAAATAAAAAAAAAATGAAAAGTACTTTAAAAATATCTTTGCTCGCACTATTGTTAGGTGCATCATCACCTATTTTTTCGCAAACTACTACAGAAGCAGTGAAACAAACAACTGAAGCAGAAAAAGCTGCAGCCAAGAAAAAATCAGACGAAGAGAAAGCCAAATTGCCAAAGCCATATAACGAAACCGAAGATGCCGAGAAAAAAATTGCTCAATTGGTAAAGAAAGCAAAAAAAGAAAACAAAAATATAATTTTGCAAGCAGGAGGTAACTGGTGTATTTGGTGTTTGCGTTTCAATAATTTTGTGCAAACTACCCCAGAATTGAAAAATTTGGTAGATAAATATTATCTGTACTATCATTTAAATTACTCCCCAAAAAATAAAAATGCCAAAACTTTTGCCAAATACGGAAATCCAGGTGACAAATATGGTTATCCTGTTTTTATGATTTTAGACAAAAATGGTAAATTGCTTCATGTGCAAGATTCATCTCTATTAGAAGAAGGAAGTGGTTATAACCAAGAAAAAGTGAAACTTTTTTTCGAGGAATGGAAGAAATAAAATCACTATAATTCATAAAAAAAACCGAAGTAAAAACTTCGGTTTTTTTTATTGTTTTTTTATGAAATTAATTGATCACAGCATTTATTTTTGTCCAAAGTGTATTATCAAAATCAGAAAGTGCATTATTTGTAGTATCTGCAGCATTTCCCATTCTTATAATTACCAATTTCTTACTAGGAACTATATAGATTTTTTGGTCATTAATACCTAATGCACAAAACATATCATCTGGTGCATTTGGAATTAATTTCCCAGGAAATTGCACTTGAGATTGTGGTACATGGAAAGACGATTTTCCGTTTAACCACCATAAATAACCATAAGCTAAATTGATGTTCTGTGAAGTACTTGTTGCTGCGTTGAAATAGGTAGAATTAATAATGGTGCTTCCATTCCAATTTCCTTTGTTAAGAGCCAACAATCCGAATCTGGCCATACTTCTTGTATTGCTCCAAAACACACTGTTATCACCACTCTGATACCAATTTCCGGTCAATCCAATTTTATTGGCTAAAGATGTTGAAAAATAGGTTTCCCATGGTTTTCCTGTTGCTTGTGCAACCACATTTTGCAATTTTACATAGACATTGTGATACGCCCATCTTGTTCCTGCATCTGCTTTGTACTGCAGATTTGCAGGATCTACATTGTCGCCCAACTCATCATTTAAACCAGAAGTCATCGTTAATAAATTTTTGCAAGTAATTAGGTTTTCTTTAGCCAAAGTTTCGCTAGTCCAACCATTTCCTAGATAAGTAGAAACTTTATTATTGATGTTGAGGTAACCTTCTTGTTCTGCAATTCCTGTTACGGTTGAAGTAAGTGTTTTTCCTGCACTTGCCCAATACCAAGGTGTAGTAGCAGTATGACCACCAAAATAATTTTCCATAACAATTCGGCCATTGTAAAGCACTATAAAACTTTTGGAATTTTTGGTTTCTAAATAATTGAGCAAATCATTTACATTGGCTTGGTTCCAATTCAGGCTTGCTAATGATTTTGTTTCCCAATCGTTACTAGAAATCGGTGGGAAATACATGGTCTCTGTAGCTGGAGTTCCCGGAGTTCCTGGAGTTTGTGGAGTACCTGGAGTTCCCGGAGTTGAAGTACTATCATTACCAGAACAACTATTTAGTAGAAAAAGTGATAGTGTAAAAATGAAAATAATTTTGGAATACATACAATGTTTTTTTATTGATTAAAAGTTAAATTGATTAATTGTTTAAAAGTTATAAGGTTAAAAAATTAAATCGTAAAATTATTAAATTGTTTGAAAGTTATTTAGTTATAAAGTTAAATGGTTAGAATACATACTATAATTAATACTACTGGAAAATCATCTTAAGTTCAACCACTATCTCACTAATTCGTCAAAAAGGCAATCAAAAGTTTCGTCTACATTTTTAGATTTTCCGGGATGAGGTCGAGAAGTTTGCAGTACAGAACTTCGCACTGCAGTTAACCAACGGAAACGTTCCGGAATACCACCTTCACGAAGTGGAAGTATGTAGCGCATTAAAGTAACCATTCTTAATGAGAGGTTTTTCATTGCCACAAAAATACGGTTTTTTTAGAACTTTTGTGGATAATTTTTTTTATCCCACAGATTACTCATATTTTCTGAGAATTTGATAATTTTTTTCTCATAAAGAACCTCTGTTTTTTTGTGAAAAAAACTCAAAAACGCCATCACTCAAATACAAAAAGACTCAATTACCATAAAAAAAATCTTCAACCAAGTACCGAAAAGTAAAACATAGCCCTGATTGCAGCGGAAATCCTGTCTTTGCGAGTGTAGAGAAACGAAAATGAAACAATCTACTGATTTTTTGGAGAACGAGATTGGGATTGCTTCGCTTCGCTCGCAATGACAGATTGCAGCGAAAAGCAGGCCTGAAATTAAACTCCAAGCAAAACGTGGTGCTTCTAAAATATTATTCAGGTGGTTACCACAAAAATTGGTGCTTTTTTCTATCTTTGTTCTATGACTAACACCGACAAAAGACTGTATCTTATAGATGCGTATGCAATGATTTTCAGAGGCTATTATGCTTTTATTAAAAATCCAAGAATTTCTACGAAAGGAGTAGATACTTCGGCGATTTTTGGATTTACCAATTCTCTTATTGAGTTGATTCGTAGAGAAAATCCGTCGCATTTAGCTGTGGTTTTTGATGTGGGAAAAGCAAGCGTGAGAACCAACGATTTTGCCGAATACAAAGCCAACCGAAGCGAAACTCCGGAAGCAATAAAAGTGGCTGTTCCGTATATCCATCAAATTTTAGAAGCGATGCACATCCCAATTTTGGGAGTAGAAGGTTATGAAGCCGATGATGTGATTGGAACCATCGCCTGCAAAGCCGAAAAACAAGGGTACGATGTTTTTATGGTGACTCCCGACAAAGATTTTGCACAATTGGTGACCGATCACATAAAAATTTATAAACCTGGACTAAAAGGTGGTGATGTAGAAATTTTGGGAGTGCCCGAAGTTTTGGCGAAATATGAAATTAATGATCCCAAACAAATTATAGATTTCCTAGGAATGATGGGAGATTCGGTAGATAATATTCCCGGATTGGAAGGAGTGGGCGAAAAAACCGCCAAAAAATTTATTCAGGAATACGGTTCTATGGAAAATCTCCTTGCAAATACCAATCAATTGACCGGAAAACTGAAAGAAAAGGTAGAAAATTCTGCAGAACGAGGTATTTTATCTAAAAAATTAGCGACCATCATTTGTGATGTCCCAATAGAATTCCACGAGGAGCAATACGACTTGGAAACACCTGATTTTGATAAAGTTCGGGAAGTTTTTGATGAAATAGAATTCCGAAGATTATATGAGAATTTGTACAGAGCATTTCAAAAGTCAGAAGATGGAAGTCAGAAGTTAGAAGCAGAAAAATCTTCTGCTACAACCTCGAAACCCGAAACTCATATCTCGCAACACGGCACTCAACTCGATTTGTTTGCAGATTTTGAAACGATGGAACAGGCAACTTCTACCAAAAAAACCATAGAAGATACTGATAAATTGTACCAATTTGTAGATTCGCCAAAAGCACAAAAAATGCTCGTAAGGAATTTGATGAGCCAAAAAGCAGTCTGTTTCGATACCGAAACCACTTCGCTCAACGAAATGGAAGCCGAACTGATTGGAATGAGTTTCTCTTACCGAAAAGGATTGGCTTACTACGTTCCAATTTCTGAAAATAGGGAAGAAGCGCTTCAAACTTTGGAGATTTTCAAGCCATTTTTTGAGAAAAAAGACGTGCTAAAAATTGCCCACAACTTGAAATTCGATTACAAAATTTTGAAACAGTACCAAGTTGAAGTAGAAGGCGCCATTTTCGATACGATGATTGCGCATTACCTCCTAAATCCGGATGGAAGACACGGAATGGACTACCTTTCTGAAATGTACCTGGATTACAAACCAGTTTCTATAGAAACATTAATCGGTAAAAAAGGAAAAAATCAGGGAAATTTGCGCTCGGTTTCTCTGCAAGAGCAAACCAATTACGCTGCAGAAGATGCCGATGTAACTTGGCAATTGTACGAAATTTTTGCGCCACAACTGAAAAAAGAAAACGTAGAAGACGTCTTCTACAAAATAGAAATGCCTCTCGTAAAAGTTCTTGCAAGAATGGAATTGGCAGGAATTTCTCTCGATACAAAATGGTTGGCTCAGGAAAGTATAGACCTGGAAAATGATTTGCGAGAGTTAGAAACCAAAATTTTTGAACTTTCGGGGGAAACCTTCAATATGAATTCCCCGAAACAACTCGGTGAAATTTTATTTGAAAAAATGAAACTCGATCCCAAAGCAAAAAAAACAAAAACTGGTCAATACGCTACTTCTGAAGATATTTTGCAAAAATTAGAAAGCAAACACGACATCATAAAATATATTTTGGAGTACCGAACTTACCAAAAATTGAAATCGACGTATGTAGATGCATTGCCAAGTCAAATAGATAAAGACGACCACAGAGTTCATACCAATTTTTCCCAAACTACGGCTGCAACAGGAAGATTGGCTTCGGTAAATCCGAATTTGCAGAATATCCCAATACGAACTTTGCGCGGTCAACAAATTCGGGGTGCATTTGTTGCAGACGAAGGAAATCTACTGATTTCTGCCGATTATTCTCAGATTGAACTGCGGCTAATTGCCGAAATTTCTAAGGAAGAAAATATGATTAAAGCATTTCAAAATGGAGAAGATATTCACGCTTCTACTGCTGCGAAATTGTTTGATATTCCACTAGAAGAAGTTACCAAAACGCAACGTTCACAAGCAAAAACAGTAAATTTCGGGATTATCTACGGACAAGGTGCTTTTGCATTGGCAGAACAAACCGGCCTCTCTAGAACCGAAGCCAAAAATTTGATCGATTCCTACTACGAAAACTACCCAAAATTGAAAGAATTTATGGCAGAACAAGTAGAAAAAGCCCGAAAATTGGGTTATGTAGAAACGGTTTCAGGTAGAAAAAGACACTTGAAAGACATTAATTCTGCCAATTTTGTAGTGAAAGCACACGCAGAAAGAAACGCTGTAAATGCACCAATACAAGGTTCTGCTGCAGATATCATCAAACTGGCAATGATAAAAATTGATGAGGAAATTACCACTCAAAATCTGAAAACCAAAATGTTGTTGCAAGTACACGACGAATTGGTGTTCGAAGCTCCTGTTGAAGAATTGGAAGTGGCAAAAAAACTCATCAAATCTGAAATGGAAAACGCTTACCAAACACAAGTCCCACTTTTGGTAGAAGTAGGTGAAGGAAAAAATTGGTTGGAAGCGCATTAATTAAAGATATTAGATTTCAGATGCTAGATATTAGAAGCAATTTTTTTAGAAATCAAAATCTATATTTTGCAAATAAATTAGCGTAATTTTTTTATACAAACTGATAAATTTAAACCTTAAAGAAAATCTCAAGTCTAACATCTAGGATCTGAAATCTAACATCTAACATCTACAATCTAAATTTAAAAATATGAAAACAGTAGTCCTATACGAAACCGCTCCAGAAAAAACTATGAAAAAAAATGATGGCAGTTATTTTGGTGTATCATTAGTTTAAAAAACACTTGAACATCTTTTTTAATGTTTTGGTAAAATATCAAAAATAAAAACCCCGACTTGTACTACAAGTCGGGATTTTATTTAAAATGAATTATAATTTATAATTTCAAAATTATTAATATTTTAATTTGATAAAGGTGCTTTAATTGCTGGATGTGATTGATAATTTTCTAATTCAAAATCAGAATTATCTAAGTGAAAATATAAAGATTGATTATCTGATAATGACTTATAAAAATCACTTGTTTTCATATGTTTTAATGTAGGAAGTGGATATGGCATTTTTTTAGAATATGGAATATTTAAACTGTCTAACCACCATTGAATCATTTTGCTGGTAAATGGGTCTATTTTTCCAAATTCTTTTCTCTGTTCATCAGTTAAAAATTTTTCTCGTTCTTCCCACGTTAATTTTCCAATTTGCTCCTTTGCTTGTTCAACATGGTTAGAATATA